>JAULYU010000190.1:0-5661 GCA_032117735.1 Microbacteriaceae bacterium | reverse complement strand
AAACCAGTGGTGCTCATAATCCCAGTGTGCCACCGAATCGCGCCGGTCGCGCCGTTCGGTCGAGGGTCACTGACCTGTGAAACAATAAGGAAATGGCGACCGTGAACCCACCCCGAGGGATGCGCGACTTCACCCCCGCCGAAAAATCCCGCCGCGACCGGGTGTTGGCCGTCATCCGTGAGTCGTATCGCGCCAACGGCTTTGACGAAATCGAGACCCCTGTCGTCGAAGAATCGGCGCGTTTGTCCGCCGGGTTGGGCGGCGACAACGAAAAACTCGCATTCGGTGTTCTCAAACGAGGGCTCACCGCCGAGGACATTGCCGCGGCGACGTCAACTGCGGACCTGATTGACATGGGCTTGCGGTACGACCTCACCGTTCCGCTCGCACGGTTTTATGCGACGCATCGGGCCGAACTTCCCCCCGTGTTTCGGGCGATTCAGATCGCGCCGGTGTGGCGGGCCGAGCGCCCCCAAAAGGGACGATTCCGCCAGTTCGTCCAGTGCGACATCGACATCATCGGAGAACCCGGAATTCTCGCCGAAATCGAACTCATCACCGCGACGAGTGCCACGCTCGACCGCCTGGGGATCACCGGCACCACGATGAGGCTCAACGACCGCCGCATACTCCTCGGGATGCTTGACGCGCTCGGACTGTCCGACACCGAGGCGACTCTCGTCAGCCTCGACAAGCTCGACAAGATTGGGGCCGACGGCGTCATTGCGGAACTGCGCGAGCGCGGGGCGAACGACGCGGCGCTCGCGACCCTCGAGGAATTGCTCGGGCGCCACGCCAACCCGACGTCGGCACCGACGCTCGCGGCGATGACCGACGCCCTGCCCGCCGGAGTCGCCCCTGAGGCGGTGGCCGAACTCGCGGACATCGCCGCGGCGGTCGGAACCGACGTCCCGATGGTGTTCGACCCGTTCCTCGTCCGCGGGATGGGGTACTACACCGGCGCGATTTTCGAAGTCGCTCACCCCGACTTCGGTTATTCACTCGGCGGCGGCGGTCGGTACGACGGAATGATTGGTCGTTTCCTCGGAACCGATGTTCCCGCCGTCGGGTTTTCGCTCGGGTTCGAGCGGCTCGTCGACCTCGTTCACACCGAGGAGGTCGCCGAATCGGATTCGGTCGCCGTGATTTACGACCCGCAGTTGCCGCCGACCGAATTGATCGCGCACAAACGAGCGTTGGTGGCCGAGGGACTCCGGGTCCGACTCGTCCACAAGACCAAAAACACCCGGGCGATTCTCGACCAGCTCGAGAGCGACGGGTTCCGCCGATACGCCTTCCTCAATCCGGGTGAACCCCTGGAATGGAAGACCATCGGCTAACGCCTAATCTGGAAACACCACCACACAAGGAGAACCCGTGTCCGCTATTGCCTTTGTTGATGCCCGCGAAATTCTCGATTCGCGCGGAAACCCCACCGTCGAGGTCGACGTCGTCCTCGAAGACGGAACCGTCGCGTCGGCCGCCGTGCCGTCGGGAGCGTCGACCGGAGCGTTCGAAGCGTTCGAATTGCGCGACGACGACTCCAAGCGTTATGGCGGCAAAGGCGTCTTGAAGGCCGTTGACTCGGTCATCGAGGTTCTCTCCGAGGCCATCGAAGGTCTCGACGCGAGCGAACAGCGTGCGGTGGATGCCGCGCTGATCGAGGCGGACGGAACGGACAACAAGTCGAAACTTGGCGCCAACGCGATTCTGGGCGTCTCGCTCGCCGTCGCGAAAGCGGCCGCTCTGTCGGCGGACCTGCCATTGTTCCGTTACCTCGGCGGCCCCAACGCACACGTCCTGCCGGTCCCGATGATGAACGTTATCAACGGCGGGGCCCACGCCGACACCAACGTCGACGTCCAAGAATTCATGGTGTTGCCCATCGGCGCCGACACCTACCGCGAAGGTCTCCGGTGGGGCGTCGAGGTGTACCACGCGCTCAAGGCGGAACTGAAATCCAAGGGCTTCGCGACCGGTCTGGGTGACGAGGGCGGGTTCGCCCCCAATCTCGACAACAACCGCGCTGCTCTCGACCTGCTCATGGTCGCAATCGACAAAGCGGGATTCACGCCCGGAAAAGACCTCGCGCTGGGTCTCGACGTCGCCGCGACCGAGTTCCACGACAACGGGAAATACCGTTTCGAGGGGCGCGAACTCTCCTCGGGCGAACTCATTGCGTACTATTCGGAACTCGTTGCCGCCTACCCGCTCATCACCATCGAAGACCCTCTGTCGGAAGACGACTGGGCGGGCTGGGAAGCCATCACCGCCGAACTCGGAGCCAAGGTCCAACTGGTCGGGGACGACCTGTTTGTGACGAACCCCGTTCGGCTCGCGGACGGGATCCAGCGCCACGCCGGAAACTCGATTCTGGTCAAGGTGAACCAGATTGGTTCGCTCACCGAGACCCTGGACGCGGTCGCCATGGCGCAGCGCGCCGGCTATACCGCGGTCCTGTCGCACCGCTCGGGCGAGACCGAAGACACCACCATCGCCGACCTCGCCGTGGCGACGAACTGCGGTCAGATCAAGACCGGTGCGCCCGCTCGCAGCGAGCGCGTCGCCAAGTACAACCAACTGCTGCGCATCGAAGAAGAACTCGGTGACGCCGCCGTCTACGCGGGTCGCGGCGCATTCCCGCGATTCACCGCCTAGTCGCTTCGGCCGTCGGGCGGCCGCCCGCGTTACCCTTGACCCATGACTAGCCCGCGGCGACCCGGTCGTCCCACCCGAGGAAAGGGTCGGACGCGCGGTGGCGTGCGACAGACGATCGACAACTTCCTCGATCGCGAGATTCAGCGCAGCGGAGCCATCCTCGTCGGCGTGATCATCGCGGTCGCGGTCGTCGTCGATCTTTCCCACCCGGTCCAGATTTGGTTCGAGCAACAGGAGCGGCTCGCCGAGTTGGACAACGAGGTCGCTACCGCCCGCGCCACCCTCGCGGAAGCGCAGGCGGAGCTCGAACGCTGGTCGGATCGGGCTTATGTCGAAGCGCAAGCCCGGGAACGGCTCATGTTCGTGTACCCCGGTGACATTTCCTATTTGGTCGTCAACGATGTCGACGCCAAACCCACCACGTCCGACGAGGTTCTCGGCACGGTGCAACGGACCACGATTGATTGGGTTGAGGCGTTCGTTCAGTCCTACGCCTTCGCCGCGAAACCCGAAACGAAACCCGAAACGGAAACCGAGTGACCATCGACGCCGCGTCCGACCGCGACCTCGACATCATGCAGATCCAACTCGGTCGTCCGATGCGGGACGTTGTCGGAGTCGCCGCGCGCTGCGTGTGCGGCGCCCCCACCGTGGTTGCGACGAAGCCGCGCCTCGCGGACGGCTCACCGTTTCCGACTTTTTACTACCTGACACATCCGGCTGCCACCGCGGCTCTGTCGACCCTCGAAGCGAACGGGTTTATGGTCGCCGAGCAGACCAAACTGGCCGAGCATCCCGATTTTGCGGCCGCCTACCTCGCTGCCCACGAGGCGTACATCGCCGATCGGGATCGGCACGGACACGTCGCCGAGGTCGACGGAATCAGTGCCGGCGGAATGCCGAACCGCGTCAAATGTCTGCACGCGCTCGCCGCGCACAGTCTCGCGGTTGGGCCGGGCGTGAACCCCGTCGGGGACGCCGCGCTCGCCGCGTGTTCGTGGTCGCCGTTGCGATGCGAGTGTGCGCCAGAAACGCGATAAGTTTGAGAGGTTGTCCGTCCCAAAATCAGGAGCATTCGTCGTGGCCAAGATACTCATCGTCGGTGGTGGTTACACCGGTTTTTACACTGCCTTCAAACTTCAAAAGCGGCTCCGCCGTGGCGAAGCAGAAGTGACGATTGTTGACCCGCTTCCGTACATGACGTACCACCCGTTCCTGCCCGAGGTCGCCGCCGGTTTGATCGAGGCGCGCCACGTGATTGTGCCCCTGCGCCGCCACCTGAACAAGACCAACGTGGTCCAGGGCCGCGTGGTGAAAGTCAACCACGCCAAGAAAACGGCGACCATCGAACCCTCCGCCGGCAAGGCCTACTCGGTGAAGTACGACCACATCGTGATCGCCGCCGGTTCGGTTTCCCGCACGTTCCCCATCCCGGGTGTCGCGGAAGAGGCGTACGGCATGAAGTCGATCGAAGAAGCGCTCGCCGTCCGCGACCGCATCATCGACAATTTCGCCAAGGCCGCCAACCTGCCGAAAGGCAAAGAGCGCGACCGCCTGCTCACCGTCACCGTGATCGGCGGCGGATTCGCGGGCATCGAGACGTTCGCCGAACTGCGATCGCTCGCGTCGGCGATGCTCTCGCAGTATCCCGAACTCACCATCGACGACACGAAATTTCACATGGTCGAAGCGATGAGCAGGGTGATGCCCGAGGTGTCGCTGCGCACGTCGCACTGGGTGTTGAAAAACCTCGCGTCGCGTGGGGCCACCGTTCACCTCGACACACAGCTCAAGTCGGCCACGGGCGGCAAGGTCGAACTGTCGAACGGGATGTCGTTCGAGTCCGACCTTATTGTCTGGACCGCCGGAGTGCTCGCGAACCCCGTCGTTCGCGCGACGGACCTTCCCATCGACGACCGCGGTCGGATGCAATCCTCCACAACGTTGCAGGTCACCAACAACGACGGCACGGTTGTGGCCGGCGCCTGGGCGGGCGGAGACAACGCCGCCGTCCCCGACCTCACCGGCGACGGAATCGGGGGAATGTGTGTTCCGAACGCCCAGCACGCGGTCCGTCAGGCGAAACTGCTCGCGAAAAACCTGGTCGCGGTGCTCCGCGGGGAAAACCCGGTCGAATACCGCCACAAGAACCTCGGTTCGGTCGCCGGTTTGGGTGTGGGGTACGGGGTGTTCCAGTCCGGCAAAATCGCCATCACCGGATTCCCGGCGTGGCTGATGCACCGCGGATACCACGGCTTAGCCATGCCGATGTGGGAGCGCAAGTTCCGTGTCGTCGGTGGGTGGATCATGCAGTTCCTGGTGGGACGCGACACCACCACCCTCGCGCTGCGCGAAACCCCGAAGTCGTACTTCCGCGCTTACGCGTCCCCCTCCGCCAAATAACGGCGGAGCCCCAATAGCCCAACCGGCAGAGGCAAACGACTTAAAATCGTTACAGTCAGGGTTCGAATCCCTGTTGGGGCACTTTTCGCCATCGGGAAAAATTGGGGCGATTCACAGGCATTCGCCTTAGGGTTGACACATGGATCCCATTCAAACAACCCTGTTAGTTATCGCCGGCCTCTCCATTGTCGTGGGGCTCTACCTCTGGTCGACCTACAACGGTCTCGTGACCTTGAACGTTCGAGTGGACGAAGCCTGGAGCGACATCACTGTCCAGCTCAAGCGTCGTGCCGACCTCATCCCCAACCTGATCGAAGCGGTCAAGGGCTACGCCAAGCACGAAAAAGAGGTGTTCGAAAACGTCACCAAGGCGCGCGCTGCCACGGTGAACGCCGAAGGGCCCGTCCAAGCCGCCGCCGCCGAAGGAATGCTGCAGGAAGCGCTCAAGTCGATTTTTGCGGTCGCCGAGGCGTACCCGGCATTGCTCGCGAGCAACAACTTCCTCCAGTTGCAGGCGGAACTCGTCGACACCGAGAACAAGATTCAGGCGTCGCGCCGGTTCTACAACGGTGGCGTTCGCGATTTCAACACCATGATCCT
>JAULYU010000189.1:0-3663 GCA_032117735.1 Microbacteriaceae bacterium | reverse complement strand
CCGAAACAGGTTGCGCGCGGGCGGAGGCGACGGTGTCGCGGTGTTGTCCGTCACGACGGTGGCGCTCGCCGACCAGGCCCGGGCATCGGACCCCGCAATCACGGCGGCCGAGTGAGGACCCTTCCCCACGAGCCCCGAAACCCAGGCGGGAACAACGCCAGTGCTCGTCGCGGCGAGGACAACATTGCCAAAGCGCTTAGCGTTGGCTACTCCCTGCTCGGCGGTGGCGAAGGCGTCGCCGAACACAAATCGAATCGTCGCGAGCTGCCCGCGCGCGAACGCCAGGGGCGGACCGTCCGTCACGTTCACGACGACGACCCCGTTCGGTGTGAGTAGCGCCTTGACGGCGGTGTAAAACTCGACGCTGGTCACGTGCGCCGGGGTACGCGCCCCGTGAAAGACGTCCACGACGACCAGGTCGACCTGACCGAGCAGGCCTTTCGGTAACGCCGCCATGACGGCACGCGCATCGCCGTAGCGACAACGAATCGATGCGCCGCGCGGGAGCGGGCAGTGTTCGCGCACGAAATCAATCAGGTCCCGCTCAATTTCCACGACCTGTTGCCGAGAACCCGACCGGGTCGCATCGATGTACCGCGGCAGTGTGAGACCCCCTGCCCCGAGATGGAGTGCGGTGATCGGATCACCCGAGGGAAACGCGGCGTCGATGATGTGTCCCATTCGGGCGATGTAGTCGAAGTGCAGTGCCGTGGGGTCCGCGAGGTCGATGTGTGATTGGGGGGTGTCGTCAATGGACAAAATCCAGCTGCCGGGACGCCAGGCGTCCGGCTGCAAACTGGCGATGAGCCCGCTGCCGGCGAGGCGCATCGTGAAGGGTTCGGTCACCTCTTTGCCCCACCGCCTCGCGCCGCACCGACGCCGTGTAATTGTTACCAACTTGAAACTTTACAAACCGCCCGAAACCGTGTAACGTAGCAACTTGCGCTTCATTCTGCTCGGCAATCATATAGAGGGTTTCCGGCTCCCCCGTAAATAGTGGCGGGTTCACAGCGCTTCCCCACGTTCACACACTGTATCAAGGGCCCCGCCCGCAAAGGAAATATCTGTGGCTGTTAAGAAGAAAAACCAGGGGACCGGACGCGACGCTAGTCGAGTGTCGTTTGCCAAGGTGACCGACGCGCTCACCGTTCCGGACCTCCTCGCTCTTCAAACCGAAAGTTTCGCCTGGTTGATTGGGACCGATGGTTCCGATGCCAAGTCTGGGCTGGAAGAAATCTTCGAAGAGATTTCGCCGATCGAGAACGACCGCATGCAGTTGTCGTTCACGAACCCGTACCTCGAGCCTGAGAAGTACGACCTCAACAAGTGCAAGGAAGAGGGTCGCACCTTTGCCGCCCCGCTGTACGTCGAGGCCGAGTTCATGAACCACGACACGGGTGAAATCAAGACGCAGACAGTGTTCATGGGGGACTTCCCCCTCATGACCCCGAAGGGCACCTTCGTCATCAACGGCACCGAGCGTGTCGTTGTCTCGCAGCTCGTGCGCAGCCCCGGTGTTTACTTCGAAAAAGTTGACGACAAGACCACCGACAAAGACCTCTATTCCTGCCGCGTTATCCCCAGCCGTGGCGCGTGGCTCGAGTTCGAAATCGACAAGCGCGACCAGATCGGTGTTCGCATCGACCGCAAGCGTCGCCAGTCGGTCACCGTCTTCCTCAAGGCCCTCGGGATGACCCGGGAAGAAATCGTGAAGGAATTCGCGGGCTCCTACACAATGGAGGAAACCCTCAGCCACGACAACATCCTCACCGCCGAAGACGCGCTCAAGGACATCTACAAGAAGCTCCGTCCGGGCGAGCAGGTCGCGCTCGAAGCGGCGCGATCGCTCCTCGACAACTTCTTCTTCAACTCGAAGCGCTTCGACCTCGCGAAGGTGGGCCGTTACAAGCTCAACCGTAAGTTGGGGCTTGAACTGCCCGTCGGCTCGTCGGTTCTCACCCTCGACGACATCAAGGCGACGATTCGTTACCTCATTGCGCTCCACGAAGGCAAGACCACGATGCCCGGCAAGCGCAATGGCAAGAACGTCGAAATCCCGCTCGGAACTGATGACATTGACCACTTCGGGAACCGTCGTATCCGCGCCGTCGGAGAACTGATTCAGAACCAGATCCGCACGGGTCTGTCGCGCATGGAGCGAGTCGTTCGCGAGCGCATGACGACCCAGGACGTCGAGGCCATCACACCGCAGACCCTGATCAACATCCGTCCCGTCACCGCGGCGATCAAAGAGTTCTTCGGAACCTCGCAGTTGTCGCAGTTCATGGACCAGAACAACCCGCTCGCGGGGCTCACCCACAAGCGTCGTTTGTCGGCGCTCGGACCGGGTGGTTTGTCGCGTGAGCGTGCGGGCGTCGAGGTCCGTGACGTCCACCCTTCGCACTACGGACGTATGTGTCCGATTGAGACTCCGGAAGGCCCGAACATCGGCCTGATCGGTTCGCTCGCGTCGTTCGCTCGGATCAACGCATTTGGGTTCATCGAAACCCCGTACCGTCAGGTCGTCAACGGCAAAGTCACCAACAAGATCGACTATCTCACCGCGAGTGACGAGGACGAGCACGTCGTCGCGCAGGCCGGTGCGCCGTTGAAAGACGACGGGACACTCGCCGAAGAGCGCGTTCTTGTTCGAATCAAGGGCGGAGAGGTCGACACCGTTCCCGCGAACCGCGTCGACTACATGGACGTCTCACCGCGCCAGATGGTGTCGATCGCGACGTCGCTCATTCCGTTCCTCGAACACGACGACGCGAACCGCGCCCTCATGGGAGCCAACATGCAGCGTCAAGCCGTTCCGCTCCTGCGGTCGGAAGCCCCGATTGTCGGAACCGGCATGGAATCGTACGCCGCGGTCGACGCGGGCGACGTGCTCATCGCCGATTACGCCGGTGTCGTCACCGAGGTGTCGGGCGACCACGTCACGGTGCTCAACGACAAGGGTGGCGAACCCATCGAGGGAACCAAAACCAAGGTGCCGGTGAAGTCGGAATACGTGCTTCGCAAGTTCGAGCGCTCCAACCAGGGCACGAACTTCAACCACCGACTCGTTGTTGCCGAAGGCGACAAGGTTGCTAAGGGTGCAGTCCTCGCGGACGGTCCCGCGACCGAAAACGGTGAACTCGCCCTCGGAAAGAACCTCCTCGTGGCGTTCATGTCGTGGGAAGGTCACAACTTCGAAGACGCGATCATCCTCAGTCAGAACCTGGTCAAGGACGACACACTGTCCTCGATTCACATCGAAGAATATGACGTCGATGCGCGGGACACCAAGCTCGGACCGCAGGAAATCACCCGCGACATCCCCAACCAGTCGCAGGAGAGCCTCGCTCACCTCGACGAAGAAGGAATCGTTCGCATCGGTGCCGAGGTTCGCTCCGGAGACATCCTGGTCGGCCGCATCACGCCGAAGGGTGAAACCGAACTGACCGCCGAGGAACGCCTGCTTCGCGCGATCTTCGCCGAAAAGGGCAAGGAGGTTCGCGACTCGTCACTGCGCGTCCCGCACGGCGAGCACGGAACCGTCATCGGCGTCAAGATTTTCGATTCGGAAAACGAAGACGACGAACTCGGAAACGGCGTCCTGAAAAAGGTCATCGTCTACATCGCCCAAAAGCGCAAGATATCCGAAGGGGACAAGCTCGC
>JAULYU010000188.1:0-3425 GCA_032117735.1 Microbacteriaceae bacterium | reverse complement strand
CCATTCGGATCATTGGTGTTCAATCGGCGAACGCTGCGGCGTACCCGCCGTCACTCCGAGCCGGTGAACCGACAACCATCGAGATGAAGCCGACCATCGCAGACGGAATCGCCGTGGCGCGCCCAGGGACGCTCAACTTTGCCATCATCAAGGACACGGTGGACGAGGTTGTCACCGTCAGCGATGATGACATCGCGCGCGCGCTCGTCATGCTCCTCGAACGCGCCAAACTCGTTGTGGAACCGGCGGAAACATCGACCCCATGGTGATGGAGCGCGTCGTCGCCCGTGGACTTGTCACCACAGGGCGATACATGAGAATGCGAATCCCGCTTCCCGACCGACCAGGGCAACTCGCGAAAATCTCCGAAATCCTCGCTGGCCAGAACGCCAACGTCGTTGAGGTGATGCACACTCGTCACGGGACCGACCTGCAGATCACTCAGGTCGAACTCGAGATTCACATCGAGACCCGAGGACCGGACCACGCGGCCCAGGTACTCGAGGCATTGCGCTCCGAAGCCTACGAACCTCGAGTCGACTTCTAGCCGAGAAACGGCTCGATCGAGATAATCTCGACCGCAATCTCCGCACCGCTCGGAGCGGTGAACGTTCCGGTGTCGCCCGGCTCGAGGCCGATGATTGCGAGACCCATCGGGCTGTGTTCGGAATAGACGTCGAGGTCAGTTCCCCCGGCAATTTCGCGCGAGCCGAGAAGAAAGCGTTCTTCGTCGCCGTGAATGTGGACGGTGACGACGGTTCCCGAGGCGACGCGAGAGGCATCGACGGGCTCGGCGCCGACGTGCGCGTGCTTGAGCATGTCGGTGAGTTCACGAATGCGCGCTTCGATTTTGCCCTGTTCGTCTTTGGCCGCGTGGTAACCGCCGTTTTCCTTCAAGTCGCCCTCGGAGCGGGCGGCCTCAATTCGCTTCACGATTTCGGCGCGTCCGGTCGACGACAGGGTTTCGAGTTCGAGCGCGAGGCGGTCGAATGCTTCCTGGGTGAGCCACATGGATGCCATGGCAGAAATCTCCTTAACCGGGGGTGTCTATCAAGGGTAGTCGGGGAAGCCCGCGAGTGACGCACCAACTACGAGTCGGACCGCCAGCACCGAAACACATCGAGTCCCGAAATCTCGCTGACCCCGCGCAGAGTCGCCGTGTATTGCGTGATGAATTGATCGGATGCGGGGAACGACCGAACGTCCCAGCCGTTGGTGCTCATCGCGTAGTCAATCGACCGCAGCGCACAGGTCACGGGCGTCCCCGGGGGTGCGGTGATCTGGAACTTCATCGTCGCCGTGGTGTCCCCGCCCGTGGTCTCGTAGGCGACCCATTCGATCCCCGTGGTGGGGTCGGTCGCCATCACCCAGGCGACCCAGGAAAAGAACGTCACGAGCGACAACACCGCGATGACCCAGATGGGCCGACGAGACGACGAGCCGCCGTAACGGCCGGCGGGTGGGGAAGTGGGAGATGTCATGGCGCCCTTCGGTACTCTGTATTCAGGCTACGCGAAACGGAGACGCTGTGAACACCGCATTGATACTCGCCGAAGAGATTGACCCGACCGGCGTCACCCCCGGTGTGGTGGGGTTCATCATCACCGCAGCGGTCGCCATCAGCGCGGTGTTCCTCATCCTCGACATGAACCGCCGAATGCGTCGTCTGCGCTACCGTGACGAAGCGGCGGCGAACATTGACGCGGAACAAGCAGTCGATCGGCTCATTAAAGATGTCGAGAAGGAATCCGGAAACTCTTAATCCATCATGACGGTTCGCGAAGCGGTGAAATCGGCCCTGTACGGGCTGTACGTGAGCCGACTCCGAAACAAACTTCGGGACGCGACACCGCCGCGCCACGTCGGCATGATTATCGACGGGAATCGTCGATGGGCGAATTCCCAGTACGGTGTGTCCGTCGCCGAGGGCCACGAAGCCGGCGCAAACAAGATGCGCGAATTCCTGCACTGGTGCGACCAGGCGGGGGTCGAGAACGTGACGCTGTACCTGCTCTCCACCGACAACCTCACGGGACGCTCCGACAGCGAACTGAACAATCTGGTTCGCATCATCGCGGAACTGGCGGCGGATTTGGCGCGCGTTCCCGGCTGGCGCGTCCATCACGTCGGGGACACGGCCAAACTGCCTGAATCACTCCGATCCGCGCTCGTGACCGCAACCGAGGCCACGGCCCATCACTCCGGCCTTCACATCAACCTCGCGGTCGGGTACGGCGGGCGTCACGAGATCACCGAAGCCGTTCGCGACATCATCCGCGAACACGAAGCCGCTGGACTCGGTATTGACACTCTTGCTGACGACATGCTGTGGCAATCGGCTCACAGCGAACTGTATTTTGTCGAAGCGCTCGGCCCCGACCTTCGCGAAATCGACTTTTTCCGAGCACTGCGCGACTTTGCCCAACGCCAGCGCCGCTTCGGCACGTGAACAGTTCTTAACAAATCGTTCTTTCGGCGTGTCACTCCGAGGCACGGCGATGGCGAGTCGTAGTTTTTCGGTATGAGGTAAGTCGCGTCGCAGTGAGGCCCGTCACGGTCTCGATGCCACACGGTTTGCCCCGAATCCGAACGGAGAACGAGTGCCCCAATCCGCCGCGTCATCGTCCATCACCTCCGCCAAGGCCGCCACTCGCCAGAGAACCTACGTGCTCGACACGTCGGTGTTGCTGTCCGACCCGAAGGCGATCTTTCGATTCGCGGAACACGAGGTCGTCTTGCCCGTGGTGGTGATTTCGGAACTCGAGAAAAAGCGGAACGACCCCGAACTCGGCTACTTCGCCCGCCAGGCGCTGCGGTTCCTCGACAATCTGCGAGTTCAGCACGAGCGACTCGACATGCCGGTGGAGGTGGGCGACGGCGGAACCCTTCGCGTCGAGCTCAACCACACGAGCGATTCGGCACTCCCGTCGGGACTGCGGCTGGGGGACAACGACACGCGCATTCTGTCGGTCGCGCTGAACCTCTCGAACGAGGGCCTCGACGTGGTCGTCGTGTCCAAGGACCTCCCGCTGCGCGTGAAAGCATCGAGTATCGGGCTCGCCGCCGAGGAATACCGCGCCGAGCTCGCCGCCGACTCGGAGTGGACGGGACTCGCCGAAATCTCGCTGTCGGGCGACGAGATGCAGAAGTTGTACGAAAAAGAGGAACTGCGAACGACGCTCGTCGAGGACCTGCCGCGCAACACCAACCTCGTCGTCCACTCCGAGCGCGGGTCGGCGCTGGCTAGGGTCGTCGGGCCGAAAAACATCGAGCTGGTTCGCGCCGATCGGGACCTGTTCGGACTCCACGGCCGGAGCGCCGAGCAGCGACTCGCCATCGACATGCTCCAGGACCAGAAACTGGGGATTGTGTCGCTTGGAGGTCGTGCGGGAACCGGAAAGAGTGCGCTTGCGCTCTGTGCCGGG
>JAULYU010000187.1:0-2112 GCA_032117735.1 Microbacteriaceae bacterium | reverse complement strand
CCGACATCCATTTCGCGAGGGTCTGCAGCCGTTCGCCGTGTTTCAGAACCGACTCGATCATCGCCGGCGTGGCCTCGAGGTCGCGGACAATGGCGGCGAGCGCCGCTCTGTCGCCCTTGCCGTTGGCCTGCGCAATCGCGATCCCCAACAGGTACAGCGCCGTGATCTGAGCCACAAAAGCTTTCGTTGAGGCGACGGCGACCTCGGGCCCGGCATGGGTGTAAATCACCGCGTCCGATTCCCGCGGAATGGTTGCACCCTGGGTGTTACAAATCGACAGCGTTCGAGCGCCGACCTCGCGCGCGTACTTGACGGCCATCAGTGTGTCCATCGTTTCACCGGATTGGCTGACCGACACAATCAGCGTGCGGTCGGAAATCACGGGTTCGCGGTAGCGAAATTCGTGGCTCAATTCGACGTCCACCGGGATTCGCGCCCACTGCTCGAGCGCGTACTTGCCAACGAGTCCCGCGTACGCCGCGGTGCCGCAGGCGATGATAATGATTCGCTCGATGTCGCTGAAATCCGACGGGTCAAACCCCGCGATGTGAACCTCGCCGTCCTTGATTCGACCGCGAATCGTGTCGGCGACCGCGGCGGGCTCTTCGCTGATTTCTTTGGCCATGAAGGAACGCCAACCGCCCTTGTCCGCCGCCGAAACATCCCAGGTGACGGTGAACGGTTCGGGCGTGACCGCATTCCCGTCAAAATCGATCACCGAGACGCTATCGGGGGTGATGGTGACAATCTGGTCCTGTCCGATAGCGAGTGCGTCACTCGTGTATTCGACGAACGCCGCGACATCGCTGCCGAGAAAGTTTTCACCCTTTCCCAGTCCAATGACGAGAGGCGAATTTCGGCGAGCGCCCACGACAACTCCGGGAGAGTCCTCGTGAACGACGAGGAGCGTAAACGCGCCACTGAGCCTGGCCACGACGGCCCGCATCGCCTCGGTCAGGTTAGCGGTGCGATGAAATTCGCGCGCGACCATGTGGGCGGCGACTTCAGAGTCCGTCTCGGATGTGAATTCGACACCGTCCGCGACCAGTTCGGCCTTGAGTTCAGCAAAGTTTTCGATGATGCCGTTGTGAATCAGAGCAAGTTTTCCGTCGTCCGCGAGGTGCGGGTGCGCGTTGACATCGTTCGGTGCACCGTGCGTCGCCCAGCGGGTGTGCCCGATTCCGGTGTGACCATCGTCCAGCGGATTAGCGACGAGTTCGTCGCGAAGGGTCTGGAGCTTTCCCGACCGTTTCCGGGTTTGCAGGTCGTCCGAGATGATGGCGACGCCCGCCGAGTCGTATCCGCGGTACTCCAGGCGCCCGAGACCCCCGAGAAGGACCTCCTGTGAACCCCGTGGCCCCACGTAACCGACAATCCCGCACATGGTCGCAAGTCTAACCGCCCCGCGAGCGGAGTATCGTTGACCAAATGGCAGATGGTTCGATCGGGCTCACCCCGTTCCACGAGATACCCCGTCGACGGTGGGCTGCACTGTCCTCGTCGTTGGGTTCGCCGCTCTCCGAGGCCGAGATCGAACGAATTCGCGGGTTGGGGGATTCACTCGATATCGACGAGATTGACAGCATCTACATCCCCCTCACCAACCTGCTGTCACGCTATGCGAAGGCCGCGCGCCAGACGCACGCCGACACCGCTCAGTTCCTCGGCATCACGCAGCCGCACACACCGTTCATCATCGGGGTGGCGGGGAGCGTCGCGGTCGGTAAATCCACGGTGTCGAGGTTGCTGCGGGAGTTGCTGTCGCGAGACCCGGAAACACCGAGCATCGCCCTGATTACAACGGATGGTTTCCTCTACCCCAACGCGGAACTCACGAAGCGGGGGATTCTTCACCGCAAGGGGTTCCCGGAATCGTACGATCGCCGGGCCCTGTTGCGTCTCGTGACCGACCTCAAGTCGGGCGCCGAGACCGTTCGTGCCCCCGTTTATTCGCACCTGTCGTACGACATTGTCCCCGGCGAAACGGTCGAAGTGTCGCGCCCTGACATCCTGATTGTCGAAGGTCTCAACGTGCTACAGCCTCCCACCACGGGGCAATCGATCGCAATTTCCGACCTGTTCGATTTCTCTATCTATGTCGATGCCCGTACC
>JAULYU010000186.1:0-2812 GCA_032117735.1 Microbacteriaceae bacterium | reverse complement strand
TAGGAGTTCACATGTCCAACGACGCGACCTGCCCGGTACCACACGGCGCACTCACCACAGTGGGTTCTAGCGCTGTTGAGTGGTGGCCGAACGCATTGAACCTGGACATCCTCCACCAGTTCGATTCCAAGACCAACCCGTTGGGTGCCGATTTCGATTACCGCGAAGCGGTCAAAACGCTCGATGTGGATGCTCTCACGAAAGACCTCACCGCACTAATGACGGACAGCCAGTCGTGGTGGCCGGCCGATTGGGGGCACTACGGCGGGCTGATGATTCGCATGGCGTGGCACTCCGCAGGAACCTATCGGACGGCCGATGGACGTGGCGGTGGCGGTTCCGGAACCCACCGTTTTGCGCCGCTCAATTCGTGGCCCGACAACACCAATCTCGACAAGGCTCGCAGGCTGTTGTGGCCGATCAAGAAGAAGTACGGCAACACAATCAGCTGGGCGGACCTCATGATTCTCGCCGGCAACATCGCCTACGAATCCATGGGTTTGAAGACGTTCGGATTTTCGTTTGGTCGCGCCGACGTGTGGCACCCCGAAAAAGACACCTATTGGGGTTCGGAAAAAGAATGGCTCGCGCCCAGTGACGAGCGCTACGACAGCGTGGAGGACGCCTCGACGATGCACAATCCGCTCGCCGCGGTGCAGATGGGTTTGATTTATGTCAATCCCGAAGGCGTCAACGGCAAGCCCGATCCGCTGAAGACCGCGGCTCACATTCGCGAGACGTTCGCGCGAATGGCGATGAACGACGAAGAGACCGTCGCGCTGACCGCGGGTGGGCACACGGTCGGAAAAACTCACGGAAACGGCAACGCGGCGAAACTCGGACCCGCACCCGAAGCCGCCGATCTTGCGGAACAGGGACTCGGGTGGATGAACCACACCTCGCGTTCCATCGGTCGTGACACCGTCACGAGTGGCATCGAAGGTGCCTGGACGACCAATCCGACGAAATGGGACAACGGCTATTTCTACATGCTGTTCACCTACGAGTGGGAACTCCGCAAATCCCCTGCCGGCGCACACCAGTACGAACCAGTGGGAATCAAGGATTCGGACAAGCCGGTCGACGTCGAAGACCCGACCATTCGCCTCAACCCCATCATGACGGATGCGGACATGGCGATGATTTCCGACCCGGTCTACCGCGAAATCTCCGAGAAGTTTTACAACGACCCAGATTATTTCTCGGATGTTTTCGCCCGAGCGTGGTTCAAGTTGACCCACCGCGACATGGGACCGAAGTCGCGGTACATCGGACCCGGTGTCCCCGCCGAGGACCTTATTTGGCAGGACCCGGTCCCCGTCGGCTCGACGTCCTACGACATCGCTGCCGTCACGGCGGCGATTGAATCCGCCGGCCTGTCGGTGGGCGACATGGTGTCGACGGCGTGGGACAGCGCTCGGACGTTCCGAGGTTCCGACCTTCGCGGTGGCGCCAACGGCGCACGAATTCGCCTTGCCCCGCAAAAGGATTGGGCGGGGAACGAACCCGAGCGCCTACAGCGGGTTCTCGGCGTTCTCGAACCCATCGCCTTGGAACACGGCGCGAGCATTGCGGACGTCATCGTCTTGGCTGGCAATCTCGGCGTTGCGAAGGCCGCGGCCGCTGCCGGGTACCCCGTTACAGTTCCGTTCACCGCTGGTCGTGGCGACGCATCGGACGCACAAACGGATGCCGAATCCTTCGCCCCTCTCGAGCCAATTCACGACGGTTTCCGAAACTGGCTCAAAGACAACTATGTCGTGATGCCGGAGGAACTGTTGTTGGATCGGGCGCAACTCATGGGGCTCACCGGTCCCGAGATGACGGTTCTGATCGGTGGAATGCGCGTGCTGGGAACAAACCACGGCGGGACCGCGCACGGAGTGTTCACGGATAACGTCGGCGTGCTCTCAACGGACTTTTTCACCAACCTCACCGACATGACGTACGTGTGGGAGCCGGCGGGCAAGAACCTCTACAACATCCGAGACCGAAACACAGGCCAGGTCGCGTGGACCGCAACCCGGGCCGACCTCGTTTTCGGGTCGAACTCGATACTGCGCGCCTATTCCGAGGTGTACGCCCAAGACGACAACCCGGCGAAGTTCGTGCACGACTTCGTTGCCGCGTGGACCAAGGTAATGAACGCCGACCGGATTTAGTCGGGCACCTCGACTGCGGCGCTAGGCGGCAACGACGGTTGGCACGGTGTCAAGAAGAGATTCAATCTGCCATTCGAGCATCGATTCGGTCAACTCGACGAAGTCGGTGGTTAGTTCTTTCACATCAAGGCGGCCCGTCAACCACATCACCCCACCGGCACAGGCCGCGCCGATCATCGAGGCGTGGCGGAACGCGGTCGGGTTCGATGTCATCACGTTTGCGGGGAAGTTGGCGACGTCGGGTATCGATGTGCTGATTGTTCCACGCTGATAATCAATCACCAGTTGGGTCAGGTACGCCAGATTGTGGTAAAAACTCGCTTCAAACGATTGCCCAGTTCGCTCCATCGCGATGTGGGGCGATTCGAACGAGTGATACGGGAAATTGAGTACCTGTGCCCACCCCTTCAATTTCCGGCCTTCCACAAACCGCGCACGAATGTGTTCCTCAAGCCGCGCCCGTGGATTGGCCGGTGCGCTATCCGTGGCACTGCGCACGCGTTTCGAGTACTCCGCATGAACGACGCCGGCGGCTTCGGCAATGAGCCCATCCCGAGATCCGAAGTGGTGGTTGATCATGGCCACCGAATACCCCAATTGCCGTGCTACCGAGGTGACGGTGAACTGGCTGATGCCCACTCTTCGAACGA
>JAULYU010000185.1:0-2208 GCA_032117735.1 Microbacteriaceae bacterium | reverse complement strand
TCGAGGGCCTTGTCGAACGGCATGAGCGCGTCTTTCGCCATCAGTTGACTCCTCCCGGGTAAGCCGGCGTGAGAGCCGAGAACGTCGAGCCACGCTTCGCGTCGAGAAGCGCCTCGATGGCCGCTCCCACCTCGTAGAGTCGAGCGTCATCGCGGGCGGGCGCCATGATCTGAAGACCGACGGGCAGGTTGTCTTCATCGGCGAGCCCAATCGGGATGCTGATACCCGGGATTCCCGCCATGTTGACCGGAATCGTGGTGATGTCACTCAGCCACATCGCGAGTGGGTCGTCGAGTTTCTCCCCCAACTTCCACGCCGTGGTCGGAGCGGTCGGGGAGACAAGGACGTCGACCTGCTCAAACGCGGCGGCGAAGTCGCGCTGGATGAGGGTGCGAACCTTTTGCGCCGAGCCGTAATACGCGTCGTAGTAACCCGCGGACAATGCATAGGTACCCAGGATGATGCGGCGCTTCGCTTCGGCGCCGAATCCCTGTTCGCGAGTAGCCGACATGACATCTTCGACCGTTGGCGTTCCCGCGGGTGTCACGCGCAGACCGAATCTCACCGAGTCGAACTTCGCGAGGTTGCTCGACGCTTCTGCGGTGAGGATCAGGTAATAGGCGGCAACGGCGTATTCAAAGTTCGGTGCGCTGACGTCGACGATTTCAGCGCCCTCGGAGGCGAGCATCTCGAGTGTCTCGTGAAAACGTGCGGTGACCCCCGGCTGAAAGCCCGGTTGGTCCAAGTCTTTCACCACGCCGACGCGCAAACCTTTCAGGGATTCGCCGCGCGCACCGCGACGGGCCGCATCCGCGAAGGACGGCCACGGGTCGGCGATGCTCGTCGAATCGCGACGGTCGTAGCCACCGATAATGTCGTGCAGCAAACCGGCATCGAGCACGGTTCGCGCCACGGGACCGATCTGGTCGAGCGACGAGGCCAGCGCGATCGCGCCGTAGCGGCTCACGCCACCGTATGTCGGTTTGACGCCGACCGTTCCGGTGAACGCCGCAGGCTGGCGGATTGAGCCGCCGGTATCGGAACCGAGAGCGAGCGAGGCCTGGAAAGCACCGACCGCCGACGCCGAGCCGCCGCCGGAACCGCCCGGGATTCGCGTGCGGTCCCACGAGTTTCGGGTGATGCCGTAGGCCGAGTGTTCGGTGGACGACCCCATCGCGAACTCGTCCATGTTGGTCTTACCCAGAATCGGCAGGCGCGCGGCGCGGAGCAACGCGACCGGTGTTGCGTCGTAAGGCGGAACCCATCCCTCGAGGATTTTGGAACCTGCGGTCGACGGCATGTCGAGGGTGCAGAGAACGTCTTTGACCGCGACGGGAACACCCGCAAGGGGGCTCAGGTCGACGCCACCCGCGCGCGCCGCGTCGACCTCGTCGGCGATTGTCAGCACCGTGTCCGACACGTGCAGGAACGCTCCGAGGTCGCCGTCGGTTTCGGCGATGCGATCGAGGTGCGCCTGCGTGAGCTCGACGCTCGAAATCTGTCGGGATTGGAGAAGTTCGGATTGTTCCGCAGCCGAGAGCCGAATGAGGTCGCTCACGCTTCCTCCCCCAGAATCGCGGTGACGCGAAAACGCGACCCGTCGTGGTCCGGGGCGCCCGTGAGCGCCTGCTCCACCGTCAGTTCGTCCGAGACGACGTCGTCGCGCCACACGTTCTCCATCGGAATCGGGTGTGACGTTGCGGGAACATCCGGTGTTGCGACCTCGGTGACTTTCGCAACCGCGTCGACAATCGCCGCGAGTTCACTCGTCAACGTAGTGACCTCGTCGGGGGTCAGGGCAATTCGGGCAAGGTTCGCCAAGTGGCGAACGGTGTCCTCGGTGATGTCAGACATGGTTCTCCGTGCGTCGGGAATACCCCAATCCTACCGAGAGTGACCGAGCGCGAACGTGGAAAACTGCAACTGCGGGGTCACAATGGAGGCATGAGCAAAATATCTGCAGGACTGTTGGTCGCAGCCATTGCCTTCACGGTCGCCGGATGTGCGCCTGGCGCCTCCACCGAGTCACTCCGTGGGGAATGGGTTTTGACATCGGGAGCTGACTCGGCAGGCGAACTCGACACCACGATTACCGACGTAACCCTCGTCATTGACGCGGACGGCGCGAGCGGTCGCGTATGCAATTCCTATGGCGGGACAATTACGGGAACAAATGCCGACCTCCGGGTCGAATCAATCTACTCAACC
>JAULYU010000184.1:6144-6422 GCA_032117735.1 Microbacteriaceae bacterium | reverse complement strand
TCGCCGCACTCTAGCGGTCGTCGACAACCACGAACTCGTCATCATCATCGTGATCATCATCATCGAGGTCCTCGATGCCTAAATCGTCATCGTCAACATCGTCGAGGTCGTCGACATCGTCATCGTCGTCGATTTCGTCATCCGGGACAACGACGACCTCGTCCTCGACACCCGCCGCAATCGACGCTTCGTAATCCCGAAGCCGGTCCGCCCAGGGAACCCACTCGGGGGACTGAATTGATTCGACACCGGCGAGAAGTTCGGTTTCCAGAACCGTT
>JAULYU010000184.1:0-6134 GCA_032117735.1 Microbacteriaceae bacterium | reverse complement strand
TGGAACCGTCTACCGCGAGGGACGCAACCCACTCCCACCCGATGTAACCGGGCAGGTGTGACCCGAACCGTACGTTCGCGACTCCATCGGATTCTTTCGCCGACAGCACCGCGCCGATCGTGTCCGCTGGAGTCATTGATTCGAGAGCAGCGCGTGCCGCCTTCTCGAGTGCTTTAGGAGTCAAAATCTTCCGCAACCTTTCGAAGAACCATCGCAATTTTCCGGGAATGGGCGTTTGCGGGGTAGTGCCCGCGGCGCAAATCCGAACTCGCGGATTCCAGCAGCCGGATGACATCCTCGACGATGACCACCATGTCGTCCGCGTTTCGGCGGCGGCTGCGAACGACGGACTGCGGCTCTTCCAACACCGTCACGCCGTGAGCCTGCAGACCGCGTTTGCCGTCGACCGTGCCGTATTCGACGAGCGCACCGGGTTGCACGGTCGTTCCCGCGGGTAACGCCGAGGCGTGGAGGAAGACGTCACTGCCGTCGTCGCCCTGGATAAATCCAAAACCTTTGTCCTCGTCGAAGAACTTCACTTTTCCGGTTGGCATTACGTCTCCTTGAATCCTGACCTTTACCGAGGATACCCGTCAGCGCGATAAACTAAACGGATGCCTTCTTCACACGTCGTCTCAGTTCGGTTGGGAACGCTGTCACTCCGAGAACTCGAGAGCCTCGTACTGTCCCGGCCGTGGACGATTGCGCGCCAGCACGACCTGCACGACGTGGCGGACACACTCGTGTCCGCCGAATCCATCGTTCCGACCCTGCGGTCACTCGCGCGACCAACGCTCATGTCTCTCGTCTCGGGAGTCGCGGACCCACTCGCCTGCGAGTTGATGCTCGCCGACGTCGACGGTGTGGTGTACCCGGAAGTAGCCGAACTGTTGCCCGCGATCCTCGATCAGCCGGCCCCAGCAGCGCCCGCCGCGTCGGGGGACAGCACCACGGTCGCTCTTCACAGCGTCATCGCGATTCGCGACCTCGTCGAGTGGGTCGCCCGCGAACCGCTCCCGATGGGTGCGACCGGCAGCCTTCTCAAGGCGGAAGAAAAGACGCTCGCCGCGGGCCTCGTCGTCTCCGAAGAGGACGCGGCGGGGCTCGTCGGAATCGCCCACGCCGCCGGACTCGTGAACACGATCGATCGTCGCCTGTACGCGACCACACGCGGTCTCGAGTTGAGTGACAACCTGGTCGGGTTGTGGACGGCGTGCACCGAGGCGATCGGGTCGGTCCTGAGCCGTTCGGTTCGCGAGGCCTGCACCGCAGCGGGTCGATTCGATCTGGAGTTCATCGAGTGGCTGACACCCCTGCGTGATTCGTCCGAGTCTCGCTCTCTGGCGACGCTGTCGAACGGCGCCCGCTTGTTTGGCCTGACGGCGGGTGGAACGACCGACCTGGGCCGGGCCTTTCTGGACCCGAACGACGATGCCGTCGCGCAACTCACCGCCTTGTTCCCCGAGTTGCAGAAGTCCGTGTACGTCCTCGACGATTTGAGCATCATCGCACCGGGTCCGGTGTCCCGCGACACCGCCGACTTCCTCGCACTCGTGGCCACGCTCGAAACAAGGGGACTCGCACCCAAATACCGGCTCGACCCAGCGTTGATCTTGCGGGCGATTGCCCACGGACTGACCGCTGAATCCATCGTCGCGCGACTGGCCGAGCTGTCGCTCACCCCCGTGTCCCCCGCCGTCACCTCGACGGTCGACGACGCCTCGCGCAATGGGCGGTTTATTGTTCTCAACGGGACCGGAACCGACACCGCGGCGAAAGCGTCGCACCCGGAACTCGGCGCGATGCTGTTGACGGATCCGAGACTGCAACGACTCGCGCCCATCAAGGTCGACGACTTTTCGGTGTTGTACGGTGCGTCACGGCTTCGCGTCGAGACGGCTCTTGCCGAAACGCGGTACACGGTCATCACGCCCACGCCCGAGAGAATCATCGTCGCACCGGCCGCGCCGACCAAATTGCTCGAGCTGATCGAGCGGCTGCACGAAACGGGGTTGGGTTCGACGCATCTCGAACGGGCGCTGATGACCGCGGGTAAGTCACGCAGTTCGGTCACGTTGTTGGTCGAAACCAGCACGGGGAACAAGACCATCACTCTCGAACCGCGTCACGTCGCGAACGGGCGGGTTCGGGGGCTCGATACCGTAGCTGACGTCGAACGGACTCTGCCCATCTCGGCCATCATCGAACTTCTCGCGGTCGGAGAATAACGCGTGAACGGTCCACTCATTGTCCAGAGCGATCGCACCGTGCTGCTCGAAGTCGGTCACGAGCAAGCAACGGACGCGCGCCACGCCCTCGCGGTTTTCGCCGAACTCGAACGCGCACCCGAGCACATTCACACGTATCGCATCACACGTCTCGGGCTGTGGAATGCCCGTGCCGCGGGGCACACCGCCGAGGAAATGCTCGAAACGCTCGAGACGTATTCGAAGTTTCCCGTGCCACCGGTCGTCGCGATTGATATCGCCGACACGGTGTCGCGCTACGGCCGAATTGTGGTCGAGCGCGACGCCGAGGGTTTGTACCTCGAGGCAGAGTCCCCCGAGATTCTCGCCGAGGTCACGCGAACGTCGAAACTCGAGCCGCTGCTGGGGGCCGTCACGAGCCCGACTGTCGTTCGCCTGAACGACTGGGCTCGAGGAATTGTCAAACAGGAATTGTTGGGAATCGGTTGGCCGGCCGAAGACCGGGCCGGTTTCACCGAGGGAACCCCGATGGCGGTTGCCCTCGACAATTCGACCTGGGAACTTCGCGGCTACCAGCGCGAGGCGATCAACCTGTTCGACAAGAGCGGCGCCGGCGTCGTCGTCCTTCCGTGTGGCGCGGGTAAAACCGTTGTCGGGATCGGTGCGATGGTCGAAGGCCAGTCGTCGACACTGATTCTGGTGACCAACTCGGTGTCGGCGCGTCAGTGGCGTGACGAAATCATCGCCCGCACCACCCTCTCGGCCGAGGACATCGGCGAGTATTCCGGGGAAAAGAAGGAAATCAAGGACGTCACGATTGCGACGTACCACATCCTCACCGCGAAACGAGCGGGCGCGTTCGCCCACCTTCCCCTGCTCGACGCCAACAATTGGGGGCTCATCATTTATGACGAAGTGCACCTGCTCCCCGCTCCCGTCTTCAAGTTGACCGCCGACCTCCAGGCGCGTCGCCGCTTGGGACTGACCGCAACTCTCGTCCGCGAAGACGGCAAAGAGGGTGATGTGTTCAGCCTGATCGGACCGAAACGTTTCGACGCGCCGTGGAAGGAAATCGAAGCACAGGGGTTCATCGCACCGGCACGGTGCGTGGAGGTTCGGGTGCTGCTCGAATCGGACGAACGAATGGACTACGCCGTGGCGACCGAACGCCAACGGTTCCGGATTGCCGCGACGAGTCCCGCCAAACGCCCCATCATTTCCAAACTGATTGCCCAGCACCCCGATGATCAAATCCTCGTGATCGCCCAATACCTCGACCAGATCGATGACGTGTCGGACACTCTCGGACTGCCAACGATTACCGGAGCGACGCCGGTCGACGAACGTGAAGTGCTGTACGACAAGTTCCGATCGGGCGAAATCCGCGTGTTGCTCGTTTCCAAGGTCGCGAACTTTTCCGTCGACCTACCGGACGCGTCCGTGGCGATTCAGATCTCGGGGTCATTCGGTTCGCGGCAAGAAGAAGCACAGCGCCTCGGTCGGATTCTGCGCCCGAAATCGGACGGTCGCAGCGCCGTGTTCTACACCGTCGTCGCGCGCGATACGGTCGAACAGGATTTCGCCCAAAACCGTCAGCGATTCCTCACGGAACAGGGTTACGCCTACGAGATCGTCGACGAGGGCGCGATTTAGTCCCCAGCCGAGCCCCGAACCGGTTTGCTCCCAGCCCTGTGGCCGCAGCCTGCCCGCGCTCCGTGCGATACGACATCATGGTGGAATGACAAGTTTTCACGTCGACGCCGGTGCTCTGGACATCGCCGCAACTCACATCACCCGGACGATTGACTCGCTTCAATCCGACATCACGAGCCTCACCGCCCAACTTCGCGGGCTCGACGGGACGTGGTCGGGTCCAGCTGCGCTCGCTTTCGCGGGTGTCGTTGACGAGTGGACAACGAACAGCACTCGCGTCGCGGAATCGCTGAGCGACATCGGGGTCGCGCTTCGGACCATCCAAGCGCACTACCTCGACACCGAACAGGCCAACCTGAGGCTTCTCGGGCGCTGACAACAGAAGACGGGGGCGGCGCGAACGCCACCCCCGTCTTTGATGCTCGGGTTAGAAGCCCATTCCACCGCTCGGGTCGCCCGCGGGGGCAACCGGTGCGGGTTCGGGCTTTTCCGCGATGACCGCTTCGGTCGTGAGGAACAGTCCGGCGATCGAGGCGGCGTTCAGCAAGGCGGAACGAGTCACCTTGACCGGGTCGCTGATGCCCGCTGCGAGCATGTCGACGTATTCACCGGTCGCGGCGTTGAGCCCCTGACCGATCGGCAAGCTGCGGACCATGTTGACGACAACACCGGGCTCGTGACCAGCGTTGAGCGCAATCTGGCGCAACGGAGACTCGATCGCCAAACGAATGATGTTGACCGCGGTCTGCTCGTCACCGTCCAGTTTGAGCTTGTCGAGAATCGATGCGGCCTGCAGGAGTGCGACTCCACCGCCGGGGACGATGCCCTCTTCGACAGCAGCTTTCGCGTTGCGGATTGCGTCCTCGATGCGGTGCTTGCGCTCTTTGAGTTCAACCTCGGTCGCGGCGCCCGCCTTGATGACAGCGACGCCTCCGGCGAGTTTGGCCAGACGCTCCATGAGCTTTTCGCGGTCGTAGTCGGAATCGGTGTTCTCGATTTCCTGTCGAATCTGCTTGACGCGACCCGCGACGGCCTCGGACGTTCCGCCACCTTCGATGATGGTCGTCTCGTCTTTGGTGATGACCACCTTGCGAGCCGAGCCGAGGAGGTCGAGCGTGACGCCGTCGAGCTTGAGCCCGACCTCTTCGCTGATGACCTGTCCGCCCGTGAGCAGCGCGATGTCTTGCAGCATCGCCTTGCGACGGTCACCAAAACCGGGGGCCTTGACCGCAACCGACTTGAAGATGCCACGAATCTTGTTGACGACGAGGGTAGCGAGTGCGTCTCCGTCAACGTCTTCCGCGATGATGAGCAACTGGCGACCCGACTGCGCGACCTGTTCGATGACGGGGAGCAGGTCCTTGATCATCGAAATCTTGGAGTTGACGATAAGGATGTACGGGTTTTCGAAAACCGTTTCCATGCGCTCGGGGTCGGTGACGAAGTACGCGGACAGATAGCCCTTGTCGAAACGCATTCCTTCGGTGACTTCGAGGGTAGTGCCGAACGTGTTCGATTCTTCGACGGTCACAACCCCTTCTTTGCCCACGCGGTCGATGGCTTCGGCGATGAGGTCACCGATTTCGGTGTCGGCCGCCGAGATGGACGCGGTCGCCGCGATTTCCGCCTTGGTTTCGACATCCTTGGCGTTCTTGAGCAGCTGCTCGGTCAACGCGGCAACGGCTTTGTCGATTCCACGACGAAGGCTGATGGGGTCCGCGCCGGCGGCGACGTTGCGCAGCCCTTCGCGAACGATCGCCTGAGCGAGGACAACCGAGGTGGTCGTGCCGTCACCGGCAACGTCATCGGTCTTTTTGGCAACCTCTTTGACGAGTTCGGCGCCAATCTTTTCGAACGGGTCTTCGAGTTCGATTTCTTTGGCAATCGAAACGCCGTCGTTCGTGATGGTGGGGGCTCCCCACTTCTTTTCCAGGACGACGTTGCGACCGCGGGGTCCAAGCGTGACCTTGACTGCGTCGGCCAGGATGTTGAGGCCGCGCTCGAGGCCGCGTCGGGCCTCTTCGTTGAATGCAATTATTTTCGCCATGATGTGTGTCGGTCCTCCGGGACGTAGTTCATGTGATTGGCACTCGCGGTGTGCGAGTGCTAACTCCAATTCTGGCACTCTCCCACCGAGAGTGCAAATTGATGGGGAAAACCCTAGCGACGCTTCTGTTTGAAGTAGCCCGTCGTGGTGGGAATCAACTCGACCCAGGTCCGACCCGGCGCCAACGTGACAACCTCGCCACCCTTCAGCGTGAATACCGTCATGGC
>JAULYU010000183.1:0-2408 GCA_032117735.1 Microbacteriaceae bacterium | reverse complement strand
TCGGGTTCCGCAACACATCGATTGCGGACGCGGCGCTCATACCCGTTTTCAGGGTGTACGTGCCCGGCGTGAAGACGATGGACGAGTCGGCGAGAAGTAATCGGTAGACCGCGTCGAACGACTTCGTCACACCCGAATCCACCAACTTTTGCGCGATAACGTCCCCAAACTCCCCCTTTTCGACCGTGATGGAAATTTCGGGGGATGTTCCGTTTCCGACAAAATCGTTGTCCGCGGGGAGTCCGAGCACCTCGCGGATCTTCGTTTCGTAGTTCGACCACGCGAACCACGCACCGCCGCCGCCCACGACGAGGAGGCTCACGAGGACGACGACCAGAGCACTACGGCCTCGTCTCCCCGAACGCTTTCGAATCTGACGACGCGTTTCGCTCATTGCTCCCCCACCATTTCCCCGATTTCGTTTCCCGCGCGTTCAGCGCTGAGTGCGGTTTCTAAGACTATTGTCGCGGCGACCTGATCGATCACCGCTCGACTGGTTTGTGTCGTGTGTGTCGCCGCGTGCAGAGACTGCTGCGCCGACACCGTGCTCAGCCGCTCATCAATCAATCGAACGGGCACTCCCGTACGCGCGTGGAGTTCGGTCGCAAACTCCCGCGCGTCGGCCGTCGACGCGGTGTCGCGAGCGTCGAGACCGACCGGCAAACCGCACACGAACTCCAGGGGGGCGTACTCGTCGGTCATGACCGACAGTTCGTCCACCGCCGTCTGTCGTGCCAGCGTCGCCACCGGAACCGCCATGAGCCCGCTGGGATCGGTGCGGGCGACACCCACACGTGACTTTCCGACATCGATTCCGATTCGAACCCCCGGGCGCATCGGTTATCGACCGATTTCCGACCGCAGGTCGTCGAGGGCAGCGGAAATCAGGCTCGGATCGGTTCCCCCGCTCTGTGCGATGTCATCGCGTCCGCCGCCCCCGCCGCCCAGAACACCGGCCGCGCGCTTCGCCAAGGCTCCGGCGGACAATCCCGCCGCGCGAGCCTCCGGTGTGGTGGCAACGATCACGGCCGACTTCCCATCGACCTCGGCGCCGAGCGCAATTACCGCGGAAACCGACCCGAGCCGGTCCCGCACGTCGATGGCGAGTTGTCGCAGCGCGTCGCTCGAACCAAGCGCACCCAGCGATGACAGAACGAGGGTGACGCCATTGACGGTCGTCGCGCTGTCGAGCAGGGCCGGCACTCGCTCACGAACAGAGGCCGCCGAGAACTGGGCGATTGCCTTCTCGGCGTTCTTCAACTGATCGATAAGTTCCGCGATTCGGGCGGGGAGGAGTTCTTTCGGTGTCTTGAGGGTCGAGGTCAGTTCTGCGACGAGAGCGCGTTCTGTCGCGAACGAATCGAAAGCAGACGTGCCAACCAGTGCCTCCACTCGCCGATTCGTCGAACCGATGCTGGACTCCCCGATCAGGTTTATCAACCCGACCTCGCTCGACCGCGTCACGTGAGTTCCCGCGCACAATTCGCGCGACCACGGACCGCCGATGTCGACCACGCGAACCGTGTCACCGTATTTTTCACCGAAGAGCGCCATCGCGCCCGATTCTTTCGCGTCGTCAAGGGACATCACCCGGGTGACGACTTCGAGGTTGTCCGCGATGGCGTTGTTGGCGATGTTTTCGATTTCCGAGCGCGTCGCCGCCGACAGCCCCTGATTCCACGCGAAGTCAAATCGCATGTAGCCGGCCTTGTTGTACGACCCCGCCTGATGGGCATCGTCGCCCAGTGTCTGGCGAAGAGCGGCGTGCACGAGGTGCGTCGCGGAGTGAGACTGGGTCGCGCGGCGGCGATAGGCAGAGTCAACGATTGTCGTGACGGTGTCATCGACGGCAACCTGGCCGTCGATGATCGTGACGGTGTGCACGGTGAGCCCCTTGATGGGGCGTTGCACATCGAGAACGTCGGCCGAGAAACTGGCCCCAAGGATGACTCCTTCGTCGGCATCCTGCCCGCCGCTTTCGGCATACAGGCTCGTTTCCCGCACAATCAACTCAACGGTGTCCCCCGCGTTCGCGAACGGCACCGATGCGCCGTCCCGAATGATACCGACGACGGTTGTGTCGGTGGATAGGTCGTCGTACCCCGTGAACACGGTTTCGCCCAGCGTTCGGAATTCGCCGTACACCGCGACGTCCGCCAGCGCACCCTTTTTGGCTTTGGCGTCCGCTTTCGCCCGGGTTTTCTGTTCCAGCATGAGCGCATCGAACACGGTGCGGTCAACCGCGAGGCCAGCCTCGTCCGCCATCTCGAGGGTCAAATCAATCGGAAAGCCATAGGTGTCATGGAGCAGGAAGGCGGTATCGCCCGGCAGAGTCGTCGCCTTGGCCGACTTTTGTTCGGAAACCGCGAGGTCGAGAATGTGTGTCCCGGACACCAGGGTTCGAAGAA
>JAULYU010000182.1:0-2205 GCA_032117735.1 Microbacteriaceae bacterium | reverse complement strand
ACTGCGTTCAGGGGACGACGGGGGCCGCCTACAACCCTGCGATTGAAACTGCGCTCATCGACGTGCAGATATATAAGGGCGATGGCGTTCCCGCTTACTCTGCGTTCGAGGGGCTCACCCCCGGCGGCGCAACACTCGATTCGGTTCTCGCTAAGGCACGCGTGAGCCACATCGACATCGTTGGTATTGCGACTGACCATTGTGTTCGCGCCACCGCGCTGGACGGGCTCCAGGCGGGCTATGAGGTGACGGTCTTCAGCAACCTGTGCGTTGGTGTGAGCCCCGACTCATCCATCGTGGCGATTCGCGAAATGGCCGACGCGGGGATTGCAATCGCTTTTTCCTCGTAGTGGCGGGTGCGCGCCGGAAAAAAGCAGAAGGTCCGCCGAGTGGCGGACCTTCTGCTTTGTCGGGGTAACAGGATTTGAACCTGCGACCTCGTCGTCCCGAACGACGCGCGCTACCAAGCTGCGCCACACCCCGTAACTAACCCCTAATCGTACCCGATGTCTCTCGCGCGCAGGGTCACGAGAACCGCTTCGGGCGGACAGGCGAAACGCACGGGAGCGAAAATCGACGTGCCGATGCCCGCACTGACGTTGAGAAAGGCGCTGCGGTCGAACCGCTTCCAGACGGCCAAACCGCGGGCGAGGGATAACGGAAGGTCACTGTTAGTGGTGAGAGCCCCGAACCCGGGGACGCAGACTTGCCCGCCGTGCGTGTGCCCGGCGAAAATCACGTCCGCGCCGAGTGTCGTGAGCGAATCCAACACACGGCGGTACGGGGCGTGAGTGACTCCCACGATGACGGAAATTGGTTCGAGGCTACTTCCCAGAGCGTCATCGAGTGAACGGGCGACGAGATCCAGTCGGTCGAGGTCGAGGTGTGGGTCGTCTGTTCCCGTGAAAAGAATGGTGGAATCATTCACGGACAGTCGACTGGACGCATTGTTGAGGTCGAGCCAGCCCAGCGACGCATAGACCGCATCCAGTCCGTCGGTGTCCAGTTTCTCTCCGGCCCGGTCGGGTTCGGACGGACGTACCAGATACGTGAACGGATTGGGAAGTCGTGGCGCGAAATAGTCGTTAGAACCGTGGACGAACACTCCCGGAAGCCCTGCGAAAGCGGCCAGTGCCTGTTCCAGTGCCGGGACAGCGCCTCGGTGCCCGAGAGAGTCACCGGTGACGACAATGAGGTCGGGTCGAATCTCAGCGAGGCCGCGGATCCACTCGATCTTTCGGCGTTGCCAGGGGGCGAGGTGAATGTCCGACAGGTGGAGCACGCGAATGTTCGGTGACCCCGGTTCGAGCACATCGATTGATTCGTGTCGGACGCCGAACAGATTCCGTTCAACTAACGAGGCATAGGCGAAGAGCCCAGCACCAACCGCGACAAGCCCGCCCACAACCGAGCGCAGAATCACGGGGACGGAGGGCAAGCCGACTTGAGACGGAGAATTGTGATCCGCACGTACTCGCTTAACGGTTGTACTGTGCCCGCGACCGGGTATTGGCTGATGACGTAGCCCATTCTGGTGTCCGCCACATCGCACGTTTCCGAATACGTCACGGTCACCGTCGGTACCCCGAACGCGGTGAGCGTCGCCCGGGCGTCAGCCTCCAGTGTGGGCGTGGTGACGAAATCGGGCATCGTCAGACCCGCCGGACCGGACGAGGTGAAAATCTTGACGGTCATCCCGTCCGCTAGGATTTCACCCTCGCCAGGAGACGTTCGCGTGACAAATCCGATGGGCACGGTTTCGGACGGTTGGGCTTGGGAAATTTTGACCTCGAGTCCGAGACCCACGAGTAAAGTCGTCGCTTCTTCGACGCTGAGACCCTGAACAGCCGGTATTTTGATGCCGTTTCCTTGCAGGAGGCGCGAAGACGGTGCGGGCCAATCCTTCTCGCCCGAGTACATCCGATCAGCTGCGCGCATGAGGGCCGACGTTATCTGATGGCGATAGATTGCTCCGCTCGGAAACTGGCGCATAGGGAATTTCCCGACGATGTTTCCGACCCAGGTTGCCGTGGCAACGCGAGACGTTGAGACGACGATCCAGGTCTGGGTTGAGTTGTCGGTGGTTCCCGTCTTGCCGAAGATTGGGACCCCATCGCCCGGATTCGAGGCGGCACCCGTGCCGCCGTTCATCACGCCTTTCATCGCGAGGATGGTTGCGTGAGCCACGTCGGGCTCCACCGCTTG
>JAULYU010000181.1:0-2643 GCA_032117735.1 Microbacteriaceae bacterium | reverse complement strand
GCCATAATCCGGATTGTCTGCATCAAAAATTGTGGCAAAAACATCGCCACCAGAGCAGTGTGCCGCCCCGATGGTCAATTGCCCTGCCGAGAACGATGAACACGGGATTGCGGTCCCGGCGTACACCGGATTCTCCGTGTCGGTCAGGTAGGTGTAGGTCACCGCTCCGCCTTCGGGGTCGGTTGCACGGAAGTCCGCGGTGACCGTTCCGTTCGGAGCAATCAACTCGTAGAGGCTGGGCGAATTGAACACCGGGGGAAGATTGGGAACCCCGCTGGTGACGGTGAAGCGAATCCATGCCGACGTCGTATCTTCGCCGTCTGAGTTCTGGACACCGTCTAGTCGGCAGCAATTTTCGGCATACGCTTCGTAAAGGCCATCACTGAATCCCGATACATCCACCGTGAACACCTGAGTGGTTTCGGCATAAAGGCTGTTCGATTCGTCTTCGACGCGTGAGATTTCCGTAAACGAGTCGCTCGTGGACGTTCCCGAACCAACCCCGTCCGCTACTGACGTGAGGAGTTCAATGTCATCGGGGCTAAAGCTCGACGGGTCTCCCGACTCCGTTGCGTTGATGAGCGTCCACGAGACGACCCCGTTCGTGGCACTGGTGGTCGAGTACACCGACCGAATGTGGCTCGCGTGGGCCGCGGCGGGGACAGCGAGTATCGACGCGGTGACCACAGCTGCGAGGATTCGCGTCCGACGTGATTGTTTCATGGCGTTTTCCTTCGAAAGTGTCGGGGTGTCCGGCGGAGTGTTGGGTACGCCTGTGGACACTCTGATTTCTAAACACTTTACTAGGCTAACGAGATTTTAAGAAGACGACACAGTGTGCGAATTCCTAAATCTTCACAATCGGCGCAATCTTGATGAGCAGTTTCTTTTTTCCCACGCCGTCGAACATCACCTCGGCGATGCGTTTTGCGCCATCGCCCGTCACTCCGAGAACTCGCCCGTCACCGAAATCATCGTGTCGAATACGGTCGCCGGTCTGGAGTTCCATCCCCGAGTTGTCACGCACGTCGCGCGTAATCGCACCGGTCCATTCGGTTCGAGGCTTCGCCGGCGCGTCCCACGACCGGCGCTCGAATGATGGCGACAGCGAACGGCGGCCCGATTCGCGCCAATCGACCAGGTCGTTCGGGATCTCCGCGAGGAATCGGCTCGGCATGCACGACGCGATTTCGCCGAATGTGGCGCGTGAGGTGGCGAGCGACAGGTGCAGTTTCTTTTTGGCTCGGGTGATCCCGACGTAGAACAGTCGACGTTCCTCTTGAATCCCGCCCGCTTCAGACGCGGAAATACGATGCGGCAGGATTTCCTCTTCGATTCCCGTGATGAACACCGCATCGAATTCCAGACCCTTGGCGGTGTGCAGCGTCATCAGACTGACGGTTCCGCTCTCGTCATCGAGGTCGTCAACCGCCGAGGACAACGCGACTTCGGTGAGGAAGTCGATGAGCGTTCCTTCGGGCATTTTGACCTGAAATTCGCGGGTGAGTCCGACGAGTTCCTCGACGTTTTCGGCGCGGGCGTTCTCTTGTGGGTCACGGCTTTCCTTCAGAAGGATGAGATAACCGGTTCCCTCGAGTAACGCCATCAGAACGTCCACCACCTTCGCCGTCTCAACCAGGGCCGACACACGGTCGAGCATGGTGACAAACTCGCGAACTGTCGCGGTGGCTTTTGCGGCGATGCCCACCGAATCGATGTTCCGCATCGCGTCGCGGAACGACATCTGATTGTCGTCAGCGAAACGTTGAATCGCCGATTCGCTGACGTCACCGATGCCCCGTTTCGGTGTGTTGAGAATTCGCCGATGAGCCAAACCATCGTCGGGGTTGGCGACGGCAGCGAGATACGCCAGCACGTCCTTGATTTCCATGCGCTCGTAAAACTTGGTACCGCCGATGAGTCGATACGGGACAGCCGACCGCATGAGCACGTCTTCCAGCGCGCGGGTTTGCGCGTTGGTTCGGTAGAACACCGCGATGTCGCGGTAGGCCATCCCGCCGCTGTGCAAGTTGTCGATTTCGTCCGCGACGAACTGCGCTTCGTCGTGTTGAGTGACTCCCGTGAAACCGGTAATGCGGTCGCCCGGGCCGCGATCGGAAAACAACCGTTTGCTCATCGACGTATCGAAGTTGTTGCCGATGACGGCGTTGGCCGCATCCAAGATGTTTTGGGTCGACCGATAATTCTGCTCCAACACCACCACCTCGGTGCCGGGGAAATCCTGGCGGAACTCGAGGATGTTGCGAATGTCAGCGCCGCGAAACGCGTAGATGGATTGGTCCGAGTCGCCCACGACCGTCAACGTCGCCGCGTCGATTCCGCCCTGTTCGTTGAACAAGACGGGCGGAGTTTCGGCGGGGGCGTGCTCGGGTTTGACGGGTCTCGTCAATTCGTGAATCAGTTCGTATTGCGCTTTGTTGGTGTCCTGGTATTCGTCGACGAACACGTGCCGGAACCGCCGTTGGTACAGCGCCCGCACCTCGGGGAACGCGCGGAACAGGAACACCGTTTGCCCGATGAGGTCGTCGAAATCGAAGGCATTGGCGCGGCGAAGTTCCTGCGTGTAGCGCCGAAACACCTCAAGGAACATCATCTCGTTCGGGTCGTTCGGGTTCGCCTGGC
>JAULYU010000180.1:638-5178 GCA_032117735.1 Microbacteriaceae bacterium | reverse complement strand
CGGAGCCATCTTGTTCTTGACGACCTTGACGCGGGTGCGGTTTCCGACGGCGTCTGCGCCCTCTTTGAGGGTCTCGATGCGGCGGATGTCGAGACGGACCGACGCATAGAACTTGAGCGCCTTTCCACCGGCGGTGGTTTCGGGGCTGCCGAAGAACACACCAATCTTTTCACGGAGCTGGTTGATGAAGATCATCGTTGTACCCGTGGTGTTGAGGCCACCGGTCAGCTTGCGCAGCGCCTGCGACATGAGACGTGCCTGCAGACCGACGTGGGTGTCACCCATCTCGCCTTCGATTTCGGCTCGCGGCACGAGTGCCGCAACCGAGTCGATGACGATGAGGTCGATGGATCCCGAGCGCACGAGCATGTCGGCGATTTCGAGAGCCTGTTCACCCGTGTCGGGCTGTGAGACGAGGAGTTGGTCGATGTCGACTCCGAGCGCTTTGGCGTATTCGGGGTCGAGCGCGTGTTCCGCGTCGATGAACGCGGCGACTCCGCCCGCGGCCTGAGCATTCGCGATGGCGTGAAGTGTAAGGGTCGTCTTTCCCGACGATTCCGGTCCGTAGATTTCTACGATGCGGCCCCTGGGCAACCCACCGACGCCGAGTGCGACATCGAGGGCGATGGATCCGGTCGGAATGACGGCAACCTTCGCACGTTCTTCCGAACCGAGGCGCATGACCGCGCCTTTTCCGAACTGTCGATCAATCTGTGCGAGCGCTGTTTCCAACGCTTTATCGCGGTCTGTGGATGTAGCCACGGTGTCTCCTTGTTCTAGTGGGTTGCTGCCTATCTGCTGTCTTTCCGTTGCGGGCCGATGAAGCCGGGCCTACAACCTCGGGACAAGGCGGGAACTGTCCTGATTGCTTTCCACGGTAGGAGGGAGGTCCGACACGGGTGCCGGGCTCGGCGCCTTCCGTGGATAACGATCTGTTGAGTTCTCTTGGGGAGACTCTACTCGTGTTCGAACATTTGTTCGATACCCGTTATCTCGGCGTGTCGCGGAGTTTCGCGTCGGAGTTTCGCAGGTGTTCGCGGGTGAGCCGCGGGCGTGGGTGGCGATGGGAAGCCGCCCGCCCCGGCTCCCCTCTTCCCACCTGTTTTTTCACACAAATCCCAACACCCCGCCTGTTTCTTCACACAAATCCGCAAGCCATAACCACCAATCGGCCGGGACAGCCTTTTTTATCTGCGGAATCAGGTGATTATTCACACAAAAGGGCGGATCGGGAGCATTTCCTGGCGTTAAGGACGAAACGTGTGAAGAATCAGGAGTCCGAGGGTGAAACGCGTGAAAAATCAGGAGTTATCTTTTGGGCTCGCCCCGCCCGGCACCGTGGATCCGGTGCTCGGGGACGTCCATCGCGAGGCACAGCGCGGTCCAGACATCGCGTGGCGCATTCCCCGCAGCAAGGGCCTCGGCGGCGGTAACACCGAACTCGTCCAAGACCACATCGCGCACGAGGGTGCGCCCGAAGTGCTCACCAAACTCGGTCGAGACCGCGAGGGTGAATTCGGAATGCTTCACCTAGTCAGCGTATCGGGGCTACCAGTCGAGATGCTTCGGACGTTCGGAATCCAGGCCAAGTTCACGCTTTGCCTTCGACGCCCGGCTCAACCCAATGATCGCAATAGCAATTCCCATGATCACCATCAGCGGAGTGCCCACCATCGCGAAGCCGACACCGGCCCACCCGATACCGCATTCGCCGTTACACGGAAAAATACTTGGAATAGAGAACATCACAATAGGGATGAGAAATCCTGAGAGAGCGAACAGACACCCGAAAGTCGTGGTCTGACGACCTGATTTGAGCTCGTCCCGAAGTTCGGATTCCTTGTCAGATTCCGCCATTCTTCGCACCTCCCTGTCAAAGGAAGATTACTCAAATACGGTCGAATCGCAACCGTTGGAGACTAAGCCCGAGCGTCGGAGTCGACGTCGACATCCGCCACGAGCTCGTCCGGCAGGTGATCCGGCACAGACGGCATGACGTTGTTGAAGTCGGGCATCGAGTCGAGCGAAACGCTCTGGTCGAAACCGCCCTCGAGCGAGACGGCCTGGTCGAAGCCGGAGTCGATCGGTGCGCCGTAAATCAAGGTCGTGAGGTCCTGGTAGTCGAAGCGGCCGTTGAGCTGGTCGCTGGCGGACATGCGAGCCCCGACCTCGAGATAAATGTCGGCCTGCGAGACGTTGTAGAAGTCGGCGAGGGTGCGGATGATTTCGCTCGATGGTTCGGTACGACCGCGCTCGAGCTCGGAAAGGTGTGCGACCGAGATGCGGGCGCCTTTGGTGACGTCGCCGAGGGTCATCGCTTTGGACGTGCGGATGTCACGCATGACGCCGCCGAGTTGTTCGCGTATCAACATGGTGAGCAACTCCTTCCGTTCGGATTTTTATCGTACAACCCACCTAACCCAAATTACGCGCGTTTTATTCCGTTCTATGCAAATTCTCAAGTTCGCGGCGGGCGTCCATCACCGCCTCCCGCACCGAAATCGGGATCATCGATCGGGAGCAGCCCTTCCAGCGTTTCCAAGACTGCGAGCATGGTGGCCCATCGGATCTCGTCTCGGCTGCCGTGAAATTGAAACTCTTCGGTGAAATCATCGCGCAGCGACGAGACAGCGATGAAAACGTTACCGACCTCTGCGCCACTCTGAGAGTAAATTCCCGCTTCGCCGGTTGTTGAGATTCCGAATGTGGCGTCAAACCTTGACCTCGCGCCGCGGGCCATCTGACTGGCCACCTCGGCGTTGACCGCTCCTCGCTCACCTAAAAGTTGACGGTCGACATTGAGTAAGCGGGCTTTCGACTCGATGTCGTAAGCGACTATTCCGCCCTTCATGACATTTGATGCACCCGATGGGTGCGTTAAGACGGAATGAACAAGCCCGCCGGTAAGGGACTCGGCGAGTGCAACCGTGTAGGCATTCCCCGAATACTGACTGATGAGTCCTTTGACACGGCGGGCAAGATCATCGTCCAAGAGATTCAACTGCGCAGAGCCTTCCACACGTATTCGAGCCCGGTCCACACCGTCAGAGCCAGCGCCGCCGCCATGAGACCGCCGTTGACCCAGTTCATCCAGTCGCCGAGCAGGGCGGGGAACGGCGCGAGAGCGAAGGACACCGCGATGGACTGGGCGGTCGTCTTGACTTTGCCGCCCCACGACGCGGCGTGGATTTCGCGGTGGACGATCACCATCCGGTACAGCGTGATGCCGAATTCGCGCACAAGCACGACGATCGTCACCCACCACGGCATTTCACCAACCAGCGACAGAACGACCAGACCGGCTCCGATGAGCACCTTGTCGGCGATGGGGTCCAACAGAACTCCGAGGCTCGTCCCGAGGTTTCGCGAACGCGCGAGATACCCGTCGATTCCGTCGGACACTGTGCCCAACACGAACAGCGCGAGCGCGAGCCAACGCAACGGCCCAACCGGGTCGATCAGAATCAGCCACACGAACACGGGGGCGAACAGCATGCGCACGACGGTGACCACGTTGGCGATGTTCCACGCCGAGGCGGGTCCGTCCCCCGCTCGCGCGAAGCGTCGGGACTGCGTCACGTTTACTCCCTACCGGTGCGTTTCCCGGCGTCCTCGTCGGATTCGCCGCCGCCTTCAGGATACTCTTCGGCGGGGGCGGCGAGTGGGTCGTCGTATCGCGGGTCCAGTGCGGGGATCGGAGCGGTGACCCCGATGTCGTCACCGTCGACTCCGAGGTCGTCGAACGCCTGGTGTGAGGCGGCGGGCTTGGGCGCGGGAACGGCCGGTTCCACGTCAACGGCGGCGGCGACGGGCGCGTCAACAGCTACGGCCGGCGGCGCGACAACGGGCGCAGGCGCCGCCGGGTCGTCTTCGCCCCGCAGCTTCGCGAGAACCGATCCGAGCCGGTCGCTCGAGACGAGTACCTCGCGGGCTTTTGACCCCTCGCTCGGTCCGACGATGTCGCGCGATTCCATCAGGTCCATGAGCCGGCCCGCCTTGGCAAAGCCGACCCGCAGTTTGCGCTGAAGCATCGACGTCGACCCGAACTGGCTCGACACCACGAGTTCGACCGCCTGCAGCAGGACGTCGAGGTCATCGCCGATGTCGGCGTCGACCTTTTTCGCACTCGCGCCGGCCGCGACATCGTCGCGGTACTCGGGGTCGGCTTGTTTCGTGACGTGCTGAACGACCGCCTGAATTTCTTCTTCGGACACCCAGGCGCCCTGAACGCGGATCGCCTTCGCGGCACCCATCGGCAGGAACAGCCCGTCGCCCTGACCGATCAGTTTCTCGGCACCCTGCTGGTCGAGGATGACCCGCGAGTCGGTCATGGACGACACGGCGAAGGCGAGGCGCGACGGCACGTTCGCCTTGATGAGCCCGGTCACCACGTCCACCGACGGGCGCTGTGTCGCGAGGACGAGGTGAATACCCGAGGCGCGGGCGAGTTGGGTGATGCGCACGATGGCGTCTTCGACGTCGCGCGGGGCGACCATCATGAGGTCGGCGAGCTCGTCGACAACGACCAGCAGGTACGGGT
>JAULYU010000180.1:0-628 GCA_032117735.1 Microbacteriaceae bacterium | reverse complement strand
GTATTCGCGCAGGACGCGTTCGCTGCCGGCCGGAACCGTGACGGTCCCCTCGGCCACCGCGCGGTTGTAATCGTCGATGTGCTTGAACCCGAACGAATGCAAGTCGTCGTACCGCATGTCCATCTCTTTGACGACCCACTGCAGTGCCTCGGCGGCTTTTTTCGCGTTCGTGATGATGGGCGTGATGAGGTGCGGGACACCCTGGTACGCCGAGAGCTCGACGCGCTTGGGGTCGATGAGAACCATGCGGACTTCGGCGGGAGTCGCCCGCATCAGAATCGACGTGATCATCGAGTTGACGAACGACGACTTGCCGGCGCCCGTCGCACCCGCGACGAGAAGGTGCGGCATCTTGGCGAGGTTCGCGATGACAAACTGACCCTCGACGTCTTTTCCGACACCGATCGACATCGGGTGGTGGGCGGCGATGGCGGCGGGCGAACGCAGCACGTCCCCGAGCGTGACGATGTCGCGGTCGGTGTTGGGAATCTCGATGCCGATCGCGGACTTGCCCGGTATCGGGGTGAGGAACGTGACCTCGTTCGAGGCGACCGCGTATTCGATGTTGCGCGACAGTGCCGTGACGCGTTCGACCTTGACGCCCTGGGCGAGTTCGACCTCGTACCGC
>JAULYU010000179.1:0-5484 GCA_032117735.1 Microbacteriaceae bacterium | reverse complement strand
GTTGTCGATTGCCCCAACACCGCCATCACGTCGTGACCGGTGTTCATCGCGAGGCACACCCGAATCGGAATGTTCCCCAGCACGCTGTCGCGCAGAACGCCCGTGGGGTGTTGGACGGCCACGACGAGGTGAACCCCGAGCGACCGCCCGCGACGGGCGATGTCGCCCAGCACATCGTGCGCATTCGGAAATCGCCGCAGAAATTCGTGAACCTCGTCGACGATGATCGCGAGGCGCGGGAAACCCTGAGCGACGTCGATCGACGGAACCGCAAGTCGACGCAGCTCTTCTTCGCGTCGGCGCATCTCGGCGGTGATGGCGTGCAACACCCGCGGTACGTCGGCGTCGTCCAGATCCGTGACGGTTCCGCGATGGTGCGGGAACCGCTCCAGTTGCCGCAAAGTCGCCCCGCCCTTGAAGTCGATGCCGATGAACGTGAACTCGGCCGGCGAAAACCGCTCCGCCCAGTCACTGACCGTCGCGACGAGGGCGTGGGATTTTCCCGACCCGGTTCGCCCCGCGAACAACGTGTGCGGGGTGTCCGAACTGAGGGTGAGGGATAGCGGTTCGGTCACGTCGTTGCCCGCGCGCGCACGGGCGTGCGCCAACACGTCGGGACGAGTGTCGTCCGTGTGCCAATCGCCGTGTTCGGGGAGCGACCCGCGCTGGGTAACGGAGACGACCTCTGACCCGATGCAGTGAATAGTCACCGTGACGAGTGTCGACGACCCGCGAACGAGGTTGGCGCCACCCGGCCACACGACGTGATTGCCCTCGCGGCGGAAAGCTCCGAGATGCGCGGTCCCGTGTAAACAGAGCGACTCCCACACGCTATCGGCCGCACGCCCCTCGCCCACAACCGCGACACCGCCCGACAGGTCGACCAGCCAGGGTCGTCCGTCCGAGTCGCGCCCGGCTCGAACTAGGGTGCGCCCGTCCCGCGGAGGCAACCATCCGTCACACCGGGCGATATCCGCGACGGAGGGGTGGGTGCGCTGTTCCGCCACGACCTCCGCGACCCGACGAGCGGCGTCCGCTTCCCGCATGGCAGCGTCCTCCCGTGCACGCGCGGCATCCTTTTCGCGACCGTCGCGTCGCGCACGACGGCGGGAATCGAGAAAGTGCCCCACCACCATCGTGGGAGCGATCACCGCGCTCACGAGAGCGAAGGTCGAACCGGTGACCCCCCACACCACGCCGGACAACACCAGCGGGCCGATGACGCCGATGAACGGGAACGGCGGTGACGTCACTCGTCCACGGTGACAGACGGCATTTCCGTGCAGAGGAAGAGGCGGCGATTCTGTGGAGAATCGCCGCCTCTTCGGAGAGTGTTACTCGCCGATGTAGGACATGACGTGCTTGATGCGCGTGTAGTCCTCGAATCCGTACATCGAGAGGTCCTTGCCGTAACCCGAGTGCTTGAAGCCACCGTGGGGCATTTCGGCGACGATCGGGATGTGGGTGTTGATCCACACGGCTCCGAAGTCGAGGTGCTTGGCGAAACGCATCGCACGACCGTGGTCCTTGGTCCAGACCGAGGACGCGAGTCCGTAGTCGACTCCGTTCGCCCACGTGAGCGCTTCGGCTTCGTCCTTGAACTTCTGGACCGTGATGACCGGGCCGAAGATCTCGTTCTGGATGACCCAGTCGGTCTGCTTGAGTCCCGAGACAACCGTCGGTTCGATGAAGAAACCTTCCGTTCCCTGTCGGTTTCCACCGGTTTCGATGTTCGCGTTGTTGGGGAGATCCGCGAGGATGCCCATGACGCGGTCGAACTGGTTGCTGTTGTTGACGGGACCGTAGAGGATGTCCTCGTTGGTGGGGATTCCCGTTGCCACGTTCGCGACGACATATTCCTTCATCGCGGCGACGAACTCGTCGTGAACCTTGGCGTGAACGAGCACGCGCGTGGCCGCGGTGCAGTCCTGACCGGCGTTGAAGAATCCCGCCGTGGCGATTCCTTCGACGGCGCGGGCGATGTCAGCGTCGTCGAACACGATGACGGGCGCCTTACCTCCGAGTTCGAGGTGGACGCGCTTGACATCGGCGGCCGCCGACTTGGCGACCTCCATGCCGGCGCGAACCGACCCGGTGATGGACACCATCTGCGGGATCTTGTGGGCGGTCATGAGGGCACCCGTCGTGCGGTCGCCCACCACGACGTTGAGAACGCCCTTGGGCAGGAACTCCTGCGCCACCTGTGCGAGGAGAAGCGTCGACGACGGAGTGGTGTCCGACGGCTTGAGGACGGTCGTGTTACCCGCGGCGATCGCCGGGGCGAACTTCCAAATCGCCATCATGAGCGGGTAGTTCCACGGGGTGACCTGTCCGACAACCCCGATGGGCTCACGACGGATCACCGAGGTGTGGTCCTTCATGTATTCGGCGGACGCGCGACCTTCGAGGTTACGAGCGGCTCCGGCAAAGAAGCGAATCTGGTCGACGCCGACCGCGATTTCTTCGCTCAGGGTCAAGCCGATGGGCTTACCGGTGTCTTGGACTTCGGCGGCGGCGAATTCGTCCGCTTTCGCTTCCATCGCATCGGCAATGTGCCACAGCGCCTTTTGACGTTCGCTCGGGGTGGTTTCACCCCACTCTTCGAACGCGGCGGCGGCCGCGGTGTAGGCAGCGTCGATATCACCCTCAACGGAAACGGGCGACTGTGCGTAGACCTTTCCGGTGACGGGATCGACGAGGTCGATGGTGTCCTTGCCGCGCGAGTCGACGAGTTCACCGTTGATGAAGTTCTTCAATGTTTTGCTCATGCCTCCACAATAATCACAAGTGCCCGTAGTTTCTAGCCCTAATTCTTCGAATTTCGATAGTGTTTTCGGTGTTTCGCGACGGAATCACTTGATTTATGCCTCGCGTACCGTCAGAATTGGGCTATGAGCAATTCGACGAAGGCGACGACACTCGATGACGTGTCGAAAGCCATCGTGGAACAGTTGCAAACCGACGGACGGAAATCGTATTCCGACATCGGTCGCGCCGTCGAACTCTCTGAGGCCGCGGTGCGACAGCGCGTGCAGAAACTGATCGAAACCGGCGTCATGCAAATTGTTGCGGTGACCGATCCGATGACGCTCGGCTTCAACCGTCAAGCCATGATCGGGATTCGCACGTCGGGAGACGCGCGAACCGTCGCGGACAGTCTCAGCGCCGTCGCGTCCGTCGAGTACGTCGTCCTCACGGCCGGCTCGTTCGACATCATGGTCGAAGTCGTCTGTCGCGACGATGACGGGCTTCTGGAACTGCTCAACGGCACGATTCGCATGATTCCGGGTGTCGTCGACACCGAAGTTTTTACCTACCTACAACTGAAGAAACAGCAATACAACTGGGGAACGATGTAGTTCCTCCTAATCAATGGGAGTTGATAACGATGGCTTTACTATCACGAAAGCCAAAAGCCGCGAAGGTCGCGGCCGCTAAAAAACCACTGACAAAAAAAGTCAAGGTCGTCACCAAGCCTGCCGAGGGAAAAATCCTTTCCCAACGAGAGGTCATGAAAGACCCCTTGCAGAAGATGGCGAAAGACCACCTCTGGATGCACTTTGCCCGCCAGTCCGGAATGGAATCAGGTAAGGGTGTCCCGATCATCACTAAGGGTGAGGGTCACCACATCTGGGATTCGAGCGGCAAGAAATACATCGACGGCCTCTCGGGGCTCTTCGTGGTCAACGCGGGTCACGGCCGCAAGCGCCTCGCGCAAGCCGCCGCAAAGCAGGCCGAAGAACTCGCGTTCTTCCCGCTCTGGAGCTACGCGCACCCCTCGGCCATCGAACTCGCGGACCGCCTCGCGGACTACGCTCCCGGCGACCTCAACCGTGTCTTTTATTCGACCGGTGGTGGCGAAGCGGTCGAGACAGCCTGGAAGTTGGCCAAGCAGTACTGGAAACTCATGGGTCAGCCCATGAAGACCAAAGTCATCGCGCGCAACATCGCTTACCACGGAACCCCTCAGGGCGCCCTGGCGATCACGGGTCTCCCCGGAATCAAAGCGGCATTCGAGCCTCTCGTCCCCGGTGCATTCCACGTGCCGAACACGAACATTTACCGTGCCAAGGAACAGGGTTACCACGGACCCGAGACCGAAGAAGATTTCGGGCTCTGGGCCGCCGACGAGATTGAACGCATGATTCAGATGGAAGGCCCCGACACCATCGCGGCCGTATTCCTCGAGCCGGTGCAGAACGCGGGCGGTTGTTTCCCACCCCAGGCCGGTTACTTCAAGCGGGTTCGCGAGATCTGCGACCAGTACGACGTTCTGCTGGTCTCGGACGAGGTCATTTGCGCGTTCGGTCGTATCGGCGAGATGTTCGCCTGTAACGCCTATGGCTATGTCCCCGACATGATCACGTGTGCGAAGGCGATGACCTCGGGTTACTCGCCGATCGGAGCGACGATCATCTCGGACCGCATCTACGAGCCCTTCAAGCACGGCACGACTGCGTTTTACCACGGCTACACATTCGGTGGACACCCGGTTTCGGCCGCTGTCGCCATGGAGAACCTCGACATTTTCGAAGAGGAAGACCTCAACGGAAACGTCCGTCGGAACGCTCCGGCGTTCAAGTCGACACTCGAGAAGTTGAAAGACATCTCGATCGTCGGTGACGTCCGTGGCGCGGGCTACTTCTACGGAATCGAGCTCGTCAAGGACCAGGCGACGAAGGAAACCTTCAACGACAAAGAAGCCGAGCGTTTGTTGCGCGGCTACCTGTCGCAGGCCCTCTACGCCGCCGGGCTGTACTGCCGCGCGGACGACCGAGGAGACCCCGTTATCCAGCTCGCACCGCCGCTCACCATCGGTCAGCCCGAGTTCGACGAAATCGAACAGATCCTCCGCGAGGTTCTGGTCGGCGCGACGAAGCTCCTCTAACAATGGAATCCGTCTCGTTTTGGCACGAGGCGGTCGATCTTTCCCCACGACCGGCTCTCGATGGTGACGCGACAGCAGATGTCGCCATCGTCGGAGCCGGTCTGACGGGGTTGTGGACCGCCTACTACCTTCAGAAGCGCAACCCCGGCCTGTCGATCATGCTGATTGACAAGAATGTCGCCGGGTTTGGCGCGAGCGGTCGAAACGGGGGCTGGGCGAGCGCCCTGTTCCCTCAGACGACCGCGTCGTTGGTCAAAAAATATGGATTTGGTCGCGCGAAGGATCTTCGTGACGCCATGGTCGAAACCATCAGCGAGATCGGGCGCGTTGTCGCGACCGAGAAAATCGACTGCGACTGGGTCCACAAAGGGACAATCATTTATGCCCGCAGCGCTCTGCAAGAACGCGAACTTCGCGCCGAGGTTGCGGCGACCACGTCCCTGGGAATCGACCACGTGGAGTGGTGGGATGCTGACCGCGTGAGTGCCGGAGGAGCCCGGGGGGCGACCTTCACACCCGACTGCGCGCGGCTGCACCCCGCGAAACTCGTCCACCAGATGGCGAAACTGGTCGAGTCTCGCGGCGCACGCATCGTC
>JAULYU010000178.1:0-5007 GCA_032117735.1 Microbacteriaceae bacterium | reverse complement strand
GCCCGGGTCAACCGCCCGAATGTCGCGGGCGGATTGAGCCAGTATCACTCCTGCAAGAACGATACCCGCTCCGACCAGTTGCACAAGATTGAGGGTTTCACCCAGGATGAGCCACGCGGCGAAGAAAGCGAACAGAACCTCGCTGGTGGCGATGATTCCGGAACGCGTTGCCTTCAGGACACTAATCGACCACAACCCCAAGGCGAACGTGAGAAACGTCCCGGCGACGATGATGAACGCGAGCAAGATCCACGCGGGACCTACTGGTCCGGCGGCATCGGACGAGAACGGAATCACGCGGGCGAAAATCGTGGGGTCCACCGTCCACCACCCCGAAAACAGGAGCCAAAAAACGCTGGCGATTGCCATGCCCCAGAAGCCAACGGCCAGCGGGTGCCGAGTCCCCGTTTGGCGCTCGCCGAGAAGGAAATAGGTCGTCAGCGATGCGGACGCAGCGAGCGCCCACAGCACACCTTCCAGATTGAGGGTCGAGTTCCAGACTTCGGCCACGGTCGCGAGTCCGATCAGAACAGCGACGATGGCGACCCAGATTCGGGACTTGACGTGCTCCCGGAAAAAGAAATGGGCGATGAGCGCCACGAACAACACGGCGGTGTATTCCAGCAGAAGAGCAATCCCGACGGGCAACAGGAAAACGGCCTGGGCGTAGGTCGCTTGCAGCAGCGCGACACCGACCACACCCATCGCGATGAGTGGCACGATTTGTTTGCGCGTCACCCGCAGGGATTCTGGTTTCCACAGGACGAGTACGGCACCCATCAGAATCGCCGCTCCGAGGACGCGAAGGAATGTGACTTGGAAACCGTCGACACCGGTGCCGTCCATCAGCAACTTGATGACCACTCCGTTGGTGCCAAAGATCACGGCGGCAACGGTGGCCGCGAGATATCCGAGGAGTGGAGTGGGTTTGATTACAGCCACGAATCGACCAGGCGATTGATCGCGTGCGGCTCGATGGCCGCCAACTCGTCGTCCGACAGGGGCGTCGCGTGAGCCGAGGCCAACGAGTCATCGAGTTGGGCTACGCTGCTCGCCCCGATGAGCGCGGTTGTCACGCCCGGGTGCCGCATCGCCCAGGTCAACGCCATCTGCGCGAGTGTCTGGCCTCGCTGAATCGCAATGTCGTTGAGGGCGTTGGCGTGCTCGAGGTATGTGGCATTGATTCGCTCTTCGTCAATCCAGTTGGCGGTTCGCACGCGCGAATCAGCGGGGATGCCGGACAGATAGCGGTCGGTCGCCAGGCCCTGGGCGAGAGGCGAATAGATGATTCCACCCACGCCTAGGTCGACGAGGGCGTCGAACAGCCCCGCCTCGGCGCGGCGGTCGAACAGGTTGTAGCGCGGTTGGTGGATAAGCAGGGTGACGCCCATGTCCTTCAAAATCGCATACGCGCGACGGGTCTGTTCTTCGTCGTAATTCGAAATTCCGACGTACAAGGCTTTACCCGACTGAACAGCATGGGCGAGGGCGCCCATCGTTTCCTCGAGTGGAGTGTCCGGGTCGAACCGGTGCGAATAGAAGATGTCGACATAGTCGAGTCCCATGCGCGACAGGCTCTGGTCGAGCGACGCGAGCAGATACTTTCGCGACCCCCATTCGCCGTAGGGGCCAGCCCACATGTCGAAACCCGCCTTGGACGAGATGATGAGCTCGTCGCGGTAGGGCGTGAGGTCGCTTTTCAGAATCTTCCCGAAGTTCCGTTCGGCGGAACCGGGCGGCGGACCGTAGTTATTGGCCAGGTCGATGTGCGTCACGCCGCGATCGAACGCGCGCAGCACGATGTCGCGCTGGATGGAAAGGTCGCGGTCGTCTCCGAAGTTGTTCCACAGTCCTAGCGAAATGCGGGGGAGTAGCACCCCACTGCGTCCGCATCGTTCGTAAGGGATTGACTCGTAACGGTCCGCTGCTGCTTCAAACGCCATTGCTCTAGCCTAGACCGCGCTTAGACTTCACTCGTGACTACTTTCTATCTCGGCGGCGGATGTTATTGGTGTCTCGATGCGGCCTATCGGGTTCTTCGCGGAGTCACCTCGGTTGTGTCGGGTTTCGCCGGCGGACACGTGCCGTCACCGTCCTACGAAGCGGTGTGCACGGGTTCGACGGGTCACGCCGAGGTCGTTGAAGTAACGTTCGACGAGTCCGTGATTCCGGCCGACGTAATTCTCGACGCGTTCTTCACGATGCACGACCCGCGGCAACTGAATCGCCAGGGAAACGATGTCGGGACGCAATATCGGTCGGCGATGTTCCCGACGGACGCGGAACAGCGCGCACTCTTCGACGCCGCTCGCGATCGGGCGAACGACAACTGGGGTGGCGGCGTCGTCACCGAAATCGTCGACTTCACCGAGTTCTTCCCCGCGGACGACTATCACCAGGACTTTTTCGCCAAAAACCCGACCCAGGGTTATTGCCTCGCGGTCGCCGTGCCCAAAGTGAACAAGGTGCGCGCGGGCTTCGCCCAGTACCTCACCGTCTGAATTTCTCCACACTCACGTCGTCGCGGACTTTCTCCACCGTTCATGCCTTTCGCGCGGTGCGCCACCGGTGAATCGCGCATTCTCGTGGGTGGGCGCCGGTCGCGGGTTGGGACGATCGGCGTCCTCCACACAGAAAAGGAGATACATGAGTGACACCATAACCATCACGGGGTTGATTGCAACGACGCCCCGGCACGTTGTGACCGGCGAGGGGCTGCCGATCACGAGCTTTCGTCTCGCCTCGTCACAACGTCGCTTCGACAAAGCGACCTCCACATGGGTGGACGCGTCGACCAACTGGTACACCGTCACCGCGTTCCGGCAACTCGCGATCAACGCCGTTCCGTCGCTGTCCAAAGGCGACCGAATCGTCGTGAGCGGTCGAGTTCGAATTCGCGACTGGCAAACTGACGATCGAACCGGAACCAACGTCGAAATCGAGGCGGAAACCCTGGGACACGATCTGTTCTGGGGGACTGCCGTCTTCACCCGACTGGTCGCTCTGGGCAGTGACGCTTCGGCGACGACCACCGAACCTGAACCTGCACCCGAACCCGTCGCGGCCGTCTGACCGCGAGACACAATCAACCCTAGAATGGGGTCATGACCTCTCGCACCGCGTTCTTTTCCGCTGCGGCGGTCATGGCCCTCGTTCTGGCGGGGTGTTCGGACACCATCGTCGAGCCCAGCGCCACCCCGACCCCGACGCCTACTGCCACCGCGGAGCCACCGCCGGTCTATCTGCCGGAGGGCGACGCCCAGGACAACAAAGCATTCTTCGATTGGGTGTTGTTGCCCGTTGCGACAGATAGACAAGCCAATCCGAGTCGCGCCATGGTCAACGCTCTGGTGCGAGCGGGGTTCGCCAAGAACAAAATGCAAGTCACCCCGCACCTCACAAAGACCAATCTCGACGCAGACTCGGTGATCGTGTCGGTTCAAATCAAGCGGTCTTGCCTCATCGGGCAGCGGTCCGCAGACCGCGAGTACTTTTCGACAATCGAGACCGCGCTCAAAACCGGTGGTTGCCTCATCGGTTCAACTCTGGAAATCGACTGGTAACAACTGATGGCTGAGTTCATTTACACAATGGTGCGCGCACGCAAAACGGTGGGCGACAAACTCATCCTCGACGACGTCACGATGTCGTTCTTCCCCGGCGCCAAAATCGGAATGGTCGGCCCGAACGGCGCAGGGAAGTCCACCATCCTCAAAATCATGGCCGGTCTCGATACGCCGTCCAACGGTGAGGCCCAACTTTCCGCGGGGTACTCGGTCGGCATTTTGATGCAAGAGCCGGAACTGGACGAGTCCCGCACGGTGCTGGAAAACGTGCAGGACGGTGTCCGAGCCATGTACGACAAACTCGACCGCTTCAACGCTATCTCGGCACAGATGAGCGAACCGGACGCGGATTTCGACACCCTTCTCGCCGAGATGGGCGAGTTGCAGGAGGCGATCGACCACGCCGATGCCTGGGACCTCGATTCGCAACTGGAACAAGCGATGGATGCTCTTCGCTGCCCCCCGTCGGATTCCTCAATCGGCGTGTTGTCGGGCGGCGAAAAGCGACGCGTCGCGCTCTGCAAGTTGCTTCTCGAAAAGCCCGACCTCCTGTTACTCGACGAACCGACCAACCACCTGGATGCCGAGAGTGTCCAGTGGCTTGAACAACACCTCGCCAAGTACGCGGGTGCCGTCATCGCCATCACCCACGATCGATACTTCCTCGACCACGTCGCGCAGTGGATTGCCGAGGTCGACCGCGGACGCCTCTACCCCTACGAGGGCAACTATTCGACGTACCTCGAAAAGAAGTCCGAGCGTCTTGACGTGCAGGGCAAGAAGGACGCGAAACTGGCAAAGCGTCTGACCGAAGAACTCGAATGGGTCCGGTCGAACGCCAAGGGTCGTCAAGCAAAATCGAAAGCACGCCTCGCGCGCTACGAGGAAATGGCCACCGAGGCTGAGCGAACGAAGCGGCTCGATTTCGAAGAAATTCAGATTCCGCCGGGGCCGCGACTCGGCTCTCTGGTGCTCGAAGCCGACAAAATCCGCAAGGGTTTCGGCGAACGAATTCTCATCGACAACCTGTCCTTTTCACTTCCCCGAAACGGCATCGTCGGAATCATCGGACCGAATGGCGTCGGAAAAACAACGCTGTTCAAGACCATTGTCGGTCTCGAGCCGCTCGACGGAGGGGTGCTCAAGGTCGGGGAAACCGTAACCCTGTCGTACGTCGACCAGTCCCGCACCGGGATCGACCCGAACAAAAATATCTGGGAGGTCGTGTCCGAAGGGCTCGACGTCATCCAGGTGGGCAACGTCGAGATTCCGTCTCGGGCGTACGTGTCCAAGTTCGGATTCAAGGGGCCGGACCAACAGAAAAAGGCGGGCATTCTGTCCGGGGGTGAACGCAATCGCTTGAACCTCGCGCTGACGCTCAAACAGGGCGGAAATCTGTTGTTGCTCGATGAGCCCACCAACGACCTCGACGTTGAAACCC
>JAULYU010000177.1:0-2037 GCA_032117735.1 Microbacteriaceae bacterium | reverse complement strand
GGTTCTCCACCGCATCACCGGCGTCGGCATGTATTTTTTCCTGCTGGTTCACGTTCTCGACACCGCAACCGTCCGGATCGACCCCGAACTGTACAACGTCGTGATGGAGGCCTACAAGACGCCCATCATGGGGCTCGGTGAAGCGGGGCTCGTCGCCGCCATCGTGTTCCACGCATTCAACGGATTGCGAATCATCCTGGTCGACATGACGCGGTGGGCCGTTCGCCATCAGCGCGCGCTGTTCTACGGCGTACTCGTGCTGTGGACCGTGGTGATGGTCGCCTTCCTCCCCCGCCACCTGATGCACGTCTTCGGGGCATAACCGTGAACACTCTCATCAAAAGAATGCGTCTCGAACGAGTCGGCTGGATCTTCATGCGTGTGTCCGGAGTAATCCTGATCGGGTTGATCTTCACCCACCTCACCGTGAACCTCATGCAGGACGGTGGGGTCAAGGCAATCGACTTCGCCTTCGTCGCCGGCAAGTTGGCGGATCCGTTCTGGCAGTGGTTCGATGTCTCGATGCTGTGGCTCGCGCTCATTCACGGCACGAACGGAATGCGCGTCGTTGTCGACGACTACGTGACACGCCCGCGGCTCAAAAAGGTCTTGCAAACATCCCTCTTTGTTTCCGCAACGGTACTCATCATCCTCGGCACACTCGTCGTCTTCACGCTCGACCCGTGTCCCGCCGGCGCACCGCTGAGCCTCCTTCCCTCGTTCTGCAGCGCAGGCTGACACCAACCCTAAAAGGAGCACAAACCGTGACCACGGTTCATCACCACGAGTACGACGTCGTCATTGTTGGAGCGGGTGGTGCGGGCATGCGCGCGGCCATCGAATCCGCCCCCAACGCCAAGACTGCTGTTATCACCAAGTTGTACCCGACGAGGTCGCACACCGGTGCGGCGCAGGGCGGAATGGCTGCCGCGCTCGCCAACGTCGAAGAAGACTCGTGGGAATGGCACACCTTCGACACCGTCAAAGGCGGTGACTACCTCGTCGACCAGGACGCTGCTGAAATCCTCGCCCGCGAGGCCATCGACGCCATCATCGACCTCGAAAACATGGGGCTCCCGTTCAACCGCACGCCCGACGGCAAGATCGACCAGCGTCGATTCGGAGGACACACCCGTGACCACGGAAAAGCGCCGGTTCGTCGCTCATGTTATTCGGCCGACCGCACCGGTCACATGATTCTGCAGACCCTGTTCCAGAACTGCACCAAGCTGGGCGTCGAGTTCTACAACGAGTTCTACGTGCTCGATCTGATTCTGACCGAAGAAAAGGGCACGACCCGTACGACCGGTGTTGTGGCCTACGAACTCTCGACCGGTGACGTCCACGTGTTCAACGCGACCTCGGTGATCTTCGCCACCGGCGGTTTCGGCAAGATGTTCAAGACCACCTCCAACGCGCACACCCTTACGGGCGACGGCGTCGGAATCGTGTGGCGCAAGGGCATTCCGCTTGAAGACATGGAGTTCTTCCAGTTCCACCCGACCGGACTGGCCGGACTCGGAATCCTCCTCACCGAGGGCGCCCGCGGCGAAGGGGCGATTTTGCGCAACGCGAGCGGCGAGCGCTTCATGGAACGTTACGCCCCCACCATCAAAGACCTCGCGCCACGCGACATCATTTCGCGCTGCATGGTTCAAGAGGTCGCCGAGGGTCGCGGAGCCGGACCCAACAAGGACTACGTGTTGCTGGACTGCACGCACCTCGGTGCCGAAGTTCTCGAAACGAAGCTCCCGGACATCACCGAGTTCGCTCGTACCTACCTCGGCGTGGACCCGGTCACCGAACCGGTTCCCGTGATGCCGACCGCGCACTACGCGATGGGCGGAATCCCCACCACCACGGACGCCGAGGTGTTGATCAACAACACGACGGTCATCCCCGGACTGTACGCCGCGGGTGAGTGCGCGTGTGTCTCGGTTCACGGTTCGAACCGATTGGGCACCAACTCGCTGCTCGACATCAACGTGTTCGGAAAGCGCGCGGGGCGTAACGCCGCCGCGTACGCCAACAAGACCA
>JAULYU010000176.1:0-3346 GCA_032117735.1 Microbacteriaceae bacterium | reverse complement strand
CGCAAAAGTACGCCCCCAAGGGTGCCGGCGCGGTGCTGTCGTTTGAGCTCAAGGGTGGCGTCAAGGCCGGCCGTGCGCTCGTCGAGTCGACGAAGTTGTTCAGCCACGTCGCCAACATCGGTGACGTTCGTTCGCTGATCATCCACCCGGCGTCGACGACGCACTCACAACTCTCGCCCGAGGAGCAGTTGAATGCGGGTGTAACCCCTGGGCTGGTAAGACTCTCGGTCGGCCTCGAGCACATCGATGACATCATCGCTGACCTCGAATCCGGTTTCGCCGCGGCACGGAAGGCCAAGTAACACAGCCGTCTGGGCGGGGTCGGGGCGTTCGCTCCGACCCCGTTCAACTTTCCCGCGTGGCAGACTAGGGCACACCATGGATTGGCAAACGTCTGAAGAGACCGTCCCCACGGCATTCGTCACCGAGGGGACCGTTCGCGCGCTCGGAGCCCCTCCGGTAACCGGTGCCTGGCGCGACGGAGACCATCTCGGTAATCGACTTTTCGCTCAATTGGGCGACTTCGCCCTCGACAGCGGCGAGACCCTCCCCCGTGCGCGCCTCGCCTACGAGACGTGGGGAACGCCCAACGCCGACATGTCCAACGCGGTGCTCATCATCCATTCGCTGACCGCCGATTCTCATGTCGTCGGCCCAGCCGGGGCCGGCCACCCCACGGACGGCTGGTGGGGTGGCGTCGTCGGCGACGGCTTGGGTATCGACACCTCGCGCTGGTTCGTGGTCTGTGCAAACACCCTCGGCGGGTGCCAGGGTTCGACGGGACCGTCGTCGGTCACCGCGAACGGCCGCGAATGGGGGTCGCGATTTCCGTATCTGACTATTCGCGACCAGACCCGCGCATTACAGAAGTTGGCGGAGACGCTGGGGATTGAGCGGTGGGCCGGCATCGTCGGCGGCAGCGCTGCCGGAATGAGCGCTCTTGAATACGCGGTCCTTTACCCGGACGGGGTCGAGCGCCTCGCGCTTCTCGCCACGTGTGGAGTGACGAGCGCCGATCAGATTTCGCTCAACTCGGTGCAAATCGAAGCGATTCGAATGGACCCACTGTATTCGGGCGGGGATTTTTACGAACAGGACGAGGGCCCCTATCGCGGGCTAGCTCTCGCCCGCCGGCTCGCGCTGTTGTCCTATCGGTCTCCGGCCGAGTTCAACGACCGTTTCGATCGCGCCTGGCAAAGCGAAATCAGTCCGCTCGGCTCCGGCGGTCGATTCGCGGTCGAGTCGTACCTCGACTTCCACGGCAACAAATTCACGCGGCGATTCGACGCCAATTCCTACGTCACTCTGGTGGAAGCGATGAACTCGCACGACGTCACCCGCGACCGCGGCTCGTTCGCCGACGTGGTCGGAAGTGTGACCGCGCGCTCGCTCGTCCTCGGAATTGATTCCGACCGCCTGTTTCCCCTCGCCCAACAGGTTGCGCTCGCCGAACATCTGCCGAACCACGTCGGCGGCCGCGACGCCCACCTCATGTCGTCACCGTTCGGACACGACGCCTTTTTGATTGCCGATGTCGAGGTCGGCGAATTGCTTCGCCAACTTTTCGACGCGTAACTGCGTCAGCAACACCACTGACGAGGTGATGAGAAGGGCGACCTCGGCGAGATTGCGAACCGTCACCAACACCAGCGGGACCGTCCGAAGTTCGAGGAACGCGAAATACGCATACGGGTAGATCGCGTGAGTGAGCACCGCAACGGAACCGATGAGCGCCACCAGAACCGTGGTGGCGCGGGAGGCGTTGAGCACAACGATCGCAACGAGGGGAACGGCCAACCACGACACGAACTGGGGTGATCCGACCTTGTTTGTCGTGACGAGCAGGCTCACCAGCACGAGCAGGGAATATCCGAACGAGACGGAGACCGCGGTCGCGGACCGGCGACGGGCAACGAGCACGACACCGACCGCGAGCAGCGCCAGCACCTGGGCGATCGTGAGCACCTGGGCGACCAGAGTGGTCCCCGGACCGACGATTTCGAAGGTGTGGATGTCCGCCGAGTAGGTTACGACCGACTGCCCCGCCGCCCAGGCATCCCACAACCAGGGGGTTGCCGCGACGGCTTCGACCTGTAGTCCCCGACCCTGTTGCTGGGACAGAAAACTGAACGAGAATAGTCGGTCCCCCACCACAATCCCCGCCGCCGCGAGCGCCACCGCGGTTCCGATTGACCAGCGAGCGAAGGAGGCGAAACGGGCCGAGCGCATCGCCGCCAGACCCACCACGACGGGCCACACTTTCACCCAGGTGGCAACCGCGATGAGAACGCCGCTGGCGCGAGGTGAGCGTTCGAGGATAGTGACCGCGATGATGGCGAGAGCAACCGTGGCGGCATCGATCCGTCCGAGCGCAATGGGTCCGAGAGCGAGTTGAAAGGCCAGCCACACAAAGGCCGCAGTGAGACTTCGACGCGCGACAAATGCGAGGGCGGCGGCGTCAACGACCACGACGAGAACGAACCACGCGGCGACTCCTTCCGTCGCGATGGCGATGGGGATGAGCGCGAGAAACGGATACACGCCGGGAGCGGTGAGTCCGGGGAAATCGCCGGAGCTCAGCGCCGCAATCCACCAGGCGGGATACGTCATCAGAACGTCTCCGAGAGGCCCGTTCGGCGCAAACAGATTTTCGAGGACGAGAACCGCGTGGACCAGCCCGAACGTCACCCAGACCGCGGCGACCCGCGCGCGGCTCATCGCGACAAGAGAGTGCGAATGACCGACGGAATCGCGGCCACCAGTTGGTCCATCAGGAACGGACCACCGGACGATGCCGATTGCGCGGCGAGGGAGTGAATGACGACGGACGCGGCCGCGATTCGGGCCAGGTCGCGGGGCCGGGCGGCGAGTTCGTCCGCCCGGGTCGCGAGTATCGACCCCATGACACCACCCAGAACATCGCCGGCGCCAGCGATGGCGAGCCACGGCGGAGCCAGCGAGACCGAAAACTCGTCACCGAACTGGTTGGCGATCGACGTCGTCGAACCTTTGAGGACAACCGTCGCATTCCACTGTGACGCCGCGAGCAAGGCGTACTCGGCGGGCGCGCCCTCGACCGCGTGCCGCGAAACACCAAACACTTTGGCCATCTCACCGGCGTGTGGCGTGGCGATAATGGGTCCGCCTGTTGCCGGCAAGAGCCCTAGTGCCCCGGCGTCCACCACCGTCGGTTTGCCCTCGCCCAGCGCGCGGCGAACACGATCCATCGACTCGAGGTCGGTTTCGACCATTCCCGAACCGACGACCCAGGCCGACACCGCGCCGAACCCGAGAACCGCCTCGGGACGACGAACGAGCAGCGGGCGGGTGGCTTCGGCGGGCCCGA
>JAULYU010000175.1:0-8139 GCA_032117735.1 Microbacteriaceae bacterium | reverse complement strand
ACCCCTGAATGCGCGGTGATTCGAAAGCGACCACTTGCTCGGCACTCCCCGACAATTTGTTGCGCACAATTTTGTCCGGCAGGTCCTGTCCGTTTTCGTCCTCGCGGGTATCGCGGAGCAGAGAGTACACATCGACATCCGCGGTGACGAACGTGTAGTCGATCCGTCCCGCGATCCCCGTCGCGGCGCTCTCGGCTTCGACGGCGATGGTGTAGCTCGTGTTGTAGTCGAGCATCTCGAGGAATCGGACCACGACGCTATTCTCATCGACCGCGACCTCGGTGCGAGCGTCGGGGGAAACGCTCACCCGAACGGGGACGCTGTCCGACAGCGGCTGGTTGATGTTGAGCACCACCCGTTGTCCGTCACGGGTGGTCAGAGCCTGCGTGTTGAGCTCGGCCGAACTGAGGCGCGGCGCTTGTCCCGCGTTGGCAAGCCCCAGGCCACCCGCGATGACCGCCAGTGACACCATCAATCCGACACTGGTCCGGCGGAACGCTTGTCGCTGTTCTGCTCGTGCTCGCATCGGAAGGTGATCAGTAGACATAGGGCTGCGCGGGTTGTTCGGTGACACTGATGTCGGACGGCGAGAGCACCGTCGCCTGAAAACTATCGGTGCTGGGGTTCGAAACGAACTCACCCGTCACGCTCACCCATTCGTCGACGTCGTATTGTTCCTGCCAGCCGGGGAGGTAGACGGGAACTCCGATGGGTTGTGCATCGACGGCGCAACAGGTGATGACGAAACGGGCGACGTAGAACACGTTGGTCGGATCGTCGGGGTCGGGGGTCACAAATCCGATCAGAGTCGGGGTCTTCCCCGCCAACGAGACTTCGTCTGCTCCCTGGCGCAAAATCCCCGCCCAGTCTTTGACGCTGAGTGCGCTGTCGTCAGCGCCCACCAAAACGACGGAATCGTTGCCGGCGGATGAGGACGCCGACCCGTTGATGTCGCGCTGCGCCACGGTCGCTGCCGTGAGGGTGACCGGTGGCAGAACGAGCAGGGCCACTGCCGTCCCGGCGACCAGCAGGATGTTCGCGAAAGACCACACCCAAGTCTTCCGAGGTGGTTGTGAGTGCGACTCGTGCTCGACCGCTTCACCCACGCGGTGGGGGAGAAAAGAGAAGGCGAGGATGATGAACACCATGGCGAAGGCGGACATGATGACGGTGAAGACGAAGTATCGCGGGTGGATATACAACCCGAGTTGATCGGTGGCGGCAAGCCACACGATGGACACGATGCCGATGAGGCTCAGCAGGATGCCGCGCCAGTGGGAGAGAAATCGTCTAGGCAATGAGGTTCACTCCAAACCCGAGAATCACACAGCACAAACCGACAATGGTGGTGAGTCGGATCAGTGTGCCGGTCGTGAACGTCGTTCGCAGCAGGACAAGCATTTTCAAATCGACCATGGCGCCGAAGGTGAGGAATGCGACGATGCTCCCCGGCATAAACGTTGAGCCAAACGACAGGATGAAAAAGGCGTCGACGTTCGAACAGATCGCGATGATGAACGCGAGAGCCATCAGGGCGAGCACCGACCACACCGGGTTAGAGCCGAGCGCGACCAAGATGTCCCGCGAAATCCCCACCTGAATCGCGCCGGCAACCGCCGAACCAAGCACAAGCGCGGGCAACATCGCACTGGTTTCTTCGGCGAATCCGGTCACACTGCGACGTAGTTTGCTGGCCGATTCGGATGCGCTGTCGTGCGACTGGCAGTGGGCGTCGAAACGGGGGGTGAGCAAATCCGATTGCCGGGGGTGTTTGCTGAACAGCCAGCCGACCAGGTTAGCAATCACGAATCCGCCGATGATTCGTCCGGCGAGAATGCCGTGGTCCCAACCGAACGCCTGATACGTGGTGATGATAGTGACCGGGTTCAAAATCGGTGCCGCCAACAGAAAGGTGATCGATTCGGCTACGGTGAACCCGCGCATGATCAACCCCCGCGCGAGCGGAACGTTCCCGCACTCACACACCGGCAGGAGAACACCGAAAAGCGACATCACCGCGCGGCGAAAGACTGGTCGGCGCGGAAGTAACCGGTCGAAGAACGTGGGGGGCAGCCAAATTTGCACCAGCACCGACAGCAGAACACCGAGAAAGATGAATGGAAGTGACTCGAGAAAGACGCTGATGGACAGAGTGAAAAAGTCGAGTGTCGCGTCGGAGAGACCCTCGTTCGCATCGTCCGGAGACACCAGGCGGAGGGTCAACGCCCCGGCGACAATCAGCAGTCCGATAGTGCCGCCGATCGCGGTCCGCCCTCCGACAGCAGCATTCATTCTGCAAGAATACCGCGTATCGGAAAGCCGCCCCGGAGAGCTTCTGGTGGGCGGCCGATCCGTCCGGCCAGGAGGATTCGGACCCGGGTCCGTCGGATCCGGCGTCAAATCCATAACGCACTATGGTTATGGCAGGTGCAGTTGCCGGGACGGTTTCGCACACAAAAAGACATTCGTGCATCGAGTGGAAATCCGCGGGGAGGAGTGTCGACAATTAGTACTCGGGCGAACGCGAGAGACGTTGCATCAGCACGAATCGTCGAATTGGATGGAATCCGCGGCTTAGCCGCAATCTTAGTTCTCGTATTTCATGTTCTCGCCGCGGGAAGGGTTTCAGGGGGCGTCGATGTTCTCATCTTTCTTAGTGGGTTCTTTTTCTCTACTTTTCTGCTGAAGGATTCATCCCCGGTCTTTCCTCGTCGACTCATTGACTATCTCTCCCGACTGGCGCCGGTCGCAGCTCTCGTCCTCGGCGTGTTGTTGGTCCTTGCCGTTCTCGACCTAGCTCCTCGGCCGACGAGGACATTGATAGAGGAAATCTTTTTTTCCGCACTGATGGTGGAAAATTGGTTCCTCGGATTCCAATCAATTGATTACTTGGCTAATGACGGCTGGCAAAGTAGCGTCCAGCACTTTTGGGCCGTTTCCATCCAGGTGCAGCTTTTTGCCCTTTTCCTTCTCATCACTCACGTTGTGAAAATGTGGGGAAAGAGTTCCTGGGTCAGATGGCAATGGGTCACGTTGGTCGTCCTGTCGGGGTTCTCCCTCGCGTATTCCGCGTGGATGAGTGCCCGTGACCCGGCTTTTGCCTATTTCGACACGTTTGCACGGGCGTGGGAGTTTGGGTTTGGCGCGATGGTTGGCCTCGTGGGTTTGACGCTACCGAGGTGGCTCAACGTTGTTCGTTTCCCTTTCGTGAGTTTCGGTGTTCTCCTGATCGTGGCGACAGGCGTGTTTGTTCCTGCTCAAGGGTTCCCGTTTCCCTCCGCGCTCGTGCCGATCGCCGGAATCACGCTTTTCACTCTCGGGGTGATGCGCCAACGCGACAGTTTCGCGCGAAAGGTCTTCAGAACACCGCCCGCCCGCTTTATCGGGTCCCTGTCGTATCCGATTTACCTTTGGCATTGGCCAATTCACCTCATGGTTTCCAATTTCCTGTCCGGGGGCGAAACCTCGTTCTTCGTTCGACTCGCAATAGTCTTCGTCGTGACAGTGGGCCTTTCCTGGGTCACCGTCCAAATCTTTGAGCGACCTATTCTGGCCGCGGTTCGAACCAGAACGAATCAACAACGTGCGTGGTTTACGGTAATCACTGTCGGCTCCGTTGCGTTGTCAAGTTTCGGTGTCAACAGCATCGTGCAAGCGAGAGACGAGGTCCGCTATGGTCCGATCTTGAGCCTCTATCAATCATTTGCGGAGGTCAAAAAGGACAACCCCGTTCCCTACCGTGATGGTTGTCACTTGCGGTCCGGGAAATCGACAATCCCCCCGTGCGTTTACGGCGACGTCACGGGAGAAAAGACAGTGCTTCTCATCGGCGGCAGCCACGCGGCAAGTTGGCAGCCGGCACTCGATAAAGCCGCTTCGGAGATGGGGTGGAGATTGATTTACACCACCAAGAGCGCGTGTCGGTTGACTTTTGGTCCCTTTAGTTCCTCGGATTCGGATTGCGAGGAGTGGAACCAGAATGCGGTAAATCTAATCATCCAGGAGCGGCCGGATCTCGTTGTTTCTACGTCGACGGCTACCACCAAAGAGGGCACCGAAAAGATCCCGAAGGGGTATCTCAACGCCTGGACAGAGTTTTCAACCTACGGCATAGATTTCTTGATGATTCGCGATATTCCCCGCTGGGAAAAAGACCCCGTTGATTGTGTCGAGCGTTTCCCGACAGAAGCCAACGACGTGTGCGCGATGAACGCGAGTGAGCGAATGGCACGCGAAGACCCCACTCGGGCTATTCGGGATCAATTTCCGAACTTCACCTTCGTGGACTTCACGGACGCTGTTTGTCCGAACGGTGTCTGTCTCGCACAGGATCAGGCGGGATTTACCTACCGAGATACACACCACTTCACGAAAGATTTCTCGGAGAGACTGTTTTTTCTCTTTCTCCCCGAACTCGAAAAGCCGACGGGAGAACAAAATGAGTAAGTCCACCAATGGCAATCAGTCACAGAACGCTGTCGTTCGTCTAGTACTGCGCACCGGATCGATTGTGTTTGGGCTGAGCGCCATCGCCCTGATTGCAGCGCCCGGTGCGTTCAACGCGCTCCTCGGACTCATGACAACGTCGGACCTTGAGTGGGCCATGCGGATGATCGGAATCACCCTGGTCGCTCTCGCGGGAAACATGTTCTCGGTGTCCACCCGCGGCAGCGACGCAGCAGTCCTTTTTTCTGGCCGCGTGATGTTGGTTTCCGCGTTTGCGTTGGGTGTACTGACGCTGTTGTTACCCGTCCCTCTCACCTGGTTCGCGATTGCCTACGCGGCCATCGGCTTTGCTTTTTCCGCTGCGTATGCCGTGGCGTTGTCCAGCAAAAAACGCCCTTAGACGGCCACCTGGGCCCGAACCGACCGGTTCACCGCCGACACGATCGCCTTCAGTGATGCGGTCGAGATGTCACCGTCGATGCCCACTCCCCACAGCGTTTGCCCGTCGACCTCGAGTTCGACGTAGGCGGCGGCGAGGGCGTCACCAGATGCGCTGAGCGCGTGCTCGACATAGTCGAACAGGCGAATCGAGTGACCCTGTTCGGACATGACCGCGAGGAACGCGGCGACGGGACCGTTTCCGACCGCTTGCAGCGAGTCCTCGGTGTCACCGACGCGCAGAACGACGTCGAGGGTCACCTCTCCCGACATATCCGAGGCGGTGCGGGTACCGAGCAGTTCGTAACGCCCCCACTTGTCGTCGCTGATGGCCGACGGCAGGTATTCGTCCTGGAAGATATCCCAGATGTCGGCGCTCGACACTTCGCCGCCCTCGTGGTCCGTTTTCTCTTGCACCACGCCACTGAATTCGATCTGCAGTTTGCGAGGTAGGTCGAGGTTGTGGTCGGCCTTCAACAAATACGCCACGCCGCCCTTGCCCGATTGCGAGTTGACGCGGATGACGGCCTCGTACGAACGACCGACATCTTTCGGGTCGATCGGCAGGTAGGGAACCGCCCACTCGATGTCGTTGACGTTTGTGCCCTCTGCCGCGGCGGTTGCCGCCATCGCCTCGAAACCCTTTTTGACGGCATCCTGATGCGAACCCGAGAACGCGGTGTAGACGAGGTCGCCGGCCCAGGGGCTCCGTTCGTGCACCTTCAATTGGTTGCAGTATTCGGCGGTGCGGCGAATGTCATCGAGGTTCGAGAAATCGATCTGTGGGTCAATCCCCTGAGTGAACAGGTTGAGCCCCAGTGCGACGAGGTCGACATTTCCGGTGCGCTCACCGTTACCGAACAAGCACCCCTCGATGCGGTCGGCACCAGCCATGTACCCGAGTTCCGCGGCGGCGATTGCTGTGCCGCGGTCGTTGTGCGGGTGCAACGACAGGATGACGTTCTCGCGGTGATTGAGGTGGCGGCTCATCCACTCGATGCTGTCGGCATAGACGTTCGGCGTTGCCATTTCGACCGTCGCGGGCAGGTTGATGATCACCTTGCGGTCGGGGGTCGGTTCGAGAACCTCGAGCACCTGGTTGCACACGTCGACCGCAAATTCGAGCTCGGTGCCCGTATACGACTCGGGCGAGTATTCGTAAAACACGTTGGTGCCGGGCACCTCGCTCTCGAGCGAGCGGCACAAGCGCGCCCCGTCGAGTGCGATGTCGATGATTCCCTGCTTGTCGGTTTTGAACACAACGTCGCGCTGCAGGATGCTGGTCGAGTTGTAGAGGTGAACGATGGCGTTTTTCGCCCCGTGAATCGACTCGTAGGTCCGACGGATGAGGTGTTCGCGCGATTGGGTCAGCACCTGAATCGTGACGTCATCGGGGATGAGCCCCTCATCGATGATGGTCCGAACGAAGTCAAAGTCGGTCTGGGACGCCGAGGGGAACCCCACCTCGATTTCCTTGTACCCCATCGCGACGAGCTGGTCGAACATGACGCGTTTGCGTTCGGGGCTCATCGGGTCAATCAGCGCTTGGTTCCCGTCGCGCAGGTCGACCGCGCACCAGCGCGGTGCGGTGGTGATGCGTTTCGCCGGCCAGGTTCTATCCGGCAGGTCTACGCTGATGATCTCGTGGTACGGACGGTATCGATGAGCGGGCATCGACGTCGGTTGTTGGTTGTTCTTCACGGTTTCTCCTCGGATTTACGGGTGTCGGCCAATGCGAGACTCCGCGACGAGTGGTGACCTGAAGACTAGGACCCGTCGCGGCCGCTAAGAAGGAGACCGTTCAACACATTTTCAGGCTAGCACGCTCGGTGGCACGGCGGAAATGTCAAAACCCCATTTTCCCGAGCGCCTTGGGGTCACGCTGCCAATCTTTGGCGATGGTCACGTGTAAATCGAGATAGATCTTCGTCCCCAGAAGCGCTTCGATTTGCGGTCGCGACCTCTCGCCGATCAACCGCAGCATCGATCCGCGATGACCGATGATGATTCCTTTTTGGCTGTCGCGTTCGACAATCAGGGTCACAAACACCTTGGTTCGACCGTTTTCGCGCACGATGTCCATCAGCGTCGCCGCCAACGAGTGCGGCAGTTCGTCGGTCAGTTCTTCGAGCACCGCTTCGCGAACGATCTCGGGGATTCGCGATTCGACCGATTCGTCCGACACCGACCCGTCCGGATACAGGTGAGGCGATTCCGGCATGAGCGGGATGATCGCGTTCACGAATTCGTCGATTCCGTCGGACGCAACGGCGCTGAGCGAGATGACGAGCGTCCAATCCCGCAACTGCCCCACCTCGGCGAGTTTGTTGAGAACCGCGGTCGACGACACCCGGTCGGTCTTCGTCACAATCGCAACGACCCGAGCCCGTGGGTACCGGGCGAGTTGTTCGAGGATGTACAGGTCGCCCTTGCCGATGGTCTCGTCCGCGGGCAGGCACATTCCAATGATGTCGACATCCCCGAGGGTGGTTTCGACGAGAGCGTTGAGGCGTTCCCCGAGCAGCGTCCGCGGCCGGTGAAGCCCGGGCGTATCGACGATGATGAGTTGGCCGGCTTCGCGCGTCACAATCCCCCGTATCGTCTTGCGTGTCGTCTGAGGTTTGGACGACGTGATGGCGACCTTTTCTCCGATCAACGCGTTCATGAGGGTCGATTTGCCGACGTTGGGCCTACCGACGAACGACAGGAACCCGCTGCGCGAGGTCATCAGGGCTCGACAATTCTCACGAGCACCGTGATGAGTCGCTTGCGTCGACGTTCGACGCGATCCGCAACAAGTTCCAGCCCGGACACCGTGACGGAGTCCCCCGCTTCGGGGAATCGTCCGAAGTTTTTGACGAACAACCCCCCGAGCGTGTCGACGTCCTCTTCGTGAATCGCGATGTCGAGGTGTTCCGCCACGTCGTCGATGTTGGTCGAGGCATTGACGCGCAGCGACCCGTCACCGAGGTCGACGATGTCCACATCGTCTTCGTCGTATTCGTCGGAAATCTCGCCGAGGACCTCTTCGATGAGGTCTTCCATCGTGACCAGTCCGGCGATTCCGCCGTATTCGTCAACGATGAGCGCCATGTGGTTCGACTCGGACTGCAGCACCCGCAGCGCCTCATCCGCCATCTTGACCTCGGGTAGGAACAACGCGGGGCGAACGAGTTCGGTGATGAGCGCCTTTTTCGCGCGGGCGGGGTGCGCTCGGACAAACCGTGCCGTGTCTTTGATGTGCGCGATTCCGAG
>JAULYU010000174.1:0-1731 GCA_032117735.1 Microbacteriaceae bacterium | reverse complement strand
CCACAGAAATGATCATCAGAGCAATCGTGGGAAGGATGAGGTGCGTCGAGGAATCGAGCATCCGCATCCACGTGTCGTCGTCATTCGCGAGGATCGGCGTGTTCGCACCGATTGTCGAAATGACGCCCGACCGCAGCGGAATGATTTGCACGTAGTCGCCCCACCGCATGAACATTTGGTCGAGAACCAGCGGGGCGGTCGCGAGAGCGCCCGTGATAGCCGAAACGCGCATCGCTTCAATGCGGTCGTCGCCCCCGAAGACGAAACCGGCGGCAACGCCGACTCCGGCCAACAGGACGGCGACGGCGACGATGGTGAGCGGGTGGTTGAAGAAGAAGAATACGAACTGTAGCGGATACCAGAGGGCGATGACCGCCAGAACCGTCGTGCCAACCGAGAACTGCATCGTGCGCTTGGTCAGGTTCGAGGTGACAAACAACATCAGAGCACCCAGTCCCGCCCCGAGGAGGGCGATACCGATGATTCCGATCGATGGGTTGCGGAACCACTGGGTGATGTCCGCCACAATCAGAATTCCGGTGGTCAACGCGAGCGAGATTCCGGCCGACCGGATTCGAGTTCGGAGGTGTCCGCCGACGACGGCTTGAACGATCAAACCGAGGACGAGCCCGATCGCGAGCGCGATCCACCAGGGAATGACCGGATCACCCAAGAATTCGTTGAACCGGATCGCCCCGAATTCCTTGAGCAAGACGGCGACCCAGAAGATGGGGAGCGAGTAGAAGATGAACGCGGTGAAGGTGACGGTGTAGTCGTAGCCGCTGTACTGGCGAAGCGCCACGGTCATTCCGATGGCAACACCGAAAAGAATCGACAGGATGGTGGCTAAAACCACAAGCGACAGGGTCGACTCCATCGCATTCGCGAGCGCATTCGCCACGGGTTCGTCTCCGCGGATTACGGAGATACCCAGGTTGCACTGGCCGATCGCACAACCGGCAGCACCCCCGAGCCATTTGAAATAGCGGAAAAACGGCGGGGTGTCGAGGTCGAGTTTCTGGGTGAGGGTCTCACGCTTTGCTACCGAAGCAGGATCGTTTTGAATCCGCAGGTCCTCGAGCGGGTCACCAGAATTGGCTGTCAACATATACACGAGGAATGACGCGACCAACAAAACCACAAACGTGGCCGCAAGGCGGCGCGTGATGAAACTTAACATGCTTTCCCAACCGACCTTCCCGTCGTTGGACAGGTCCTTGGGTAATCATAGCCACCCAACCTGCCTGACGGAAAAATCTGATGCCCAACGGCGAAGGGCCGGGCGATTGCTCGCCCGACCCTTGCCGTGTTGGTTTTTCGACTACTGCGCTGCAGCGGCCGGTGCCCACTCCCAGAAGTTCCAGAAGTAGCCGGTCGACAGCGGGTTCGGCGAAATGCCGGTCGTGCCGTTGTCCCACCAGGTCAAACCGGGGAACTGGAAGATCGGCAGCGATGCTGCGTCACCCCACAGTGCCGCCTCGACTGCGGTCTGGAGCTCGACCTGCACAGCAGGGTCAAGTTCCGTCTCGAGTGCCGAGAGGTTTTCGTCAACCGTCGGGTTGGCGTAGGCCTGGAAGTTGGACGGCTTGCCCGTTCCGTACTGTTGGTCGTTACCCGTGATCGCGAGGCTCGACGAGCTCCACGCGAAGATGACCGCGTCGTGCGGGTTGATCGGGTAGAGGGTCGGGTCGGTGAACTCCCAGTTGGGTTCCGACGTGTCAATCACGTTGA
>JAULYU010000173.1:0-1985 GCA_032117735.1 Microbacteriaceae bacterium | reverse complement strand
GCGATTGCGGCAATCCCACTCGCGCGCTTTGCGATGCAGCGGGGTCGTCGACGTGCGTTGGCGCTAGGCGCCACGATTTCCACGCTCGGTGGGATTCTGATAATTGTCGCGGGCGGACTCATGTCCCTCCCGCTCGTCCTCTTCGGACTTCTGGGACTCGGGGTCGGTGGCGCGGTCAACCTGCAAGCGCGATTCGCGGTGACCGACTTTTCTGCTCCGGAAAACCGCGGGCGAGACCTCTCGATGGTGGTGTGGGCAACAACGGTCGGTGCAATCCTCGGGCCGAATCTCAACGGGGTGGGGGTCCTCATTGGTGACGCGTGGGGGATGCCCGAGCTCACGGGTCCGTTTCTGTTCACCGTCGCGGCTCAAATCGCGGCAACGGCGACGTACTGGTGGGGGTTCGGACCGAACGTGCCAACGGTCACGGTTTCACCGGGCTCGATTGTCTCCGCCGCGAAACTGTCGCGCGCCGTTCCCCTGGCGATTGCGGTGATCGGGCTCGGGCACGCCACGATGGTGGCGGTGATGGCGATGACTCCCGTGCACCTCGTCCACGAGGGGGCCACCATCGCCGAATCGAGTTTCGTCATCTCGCTGCACGTCGCCGGAATGTACGCGCTGTCGCCCGTCTTCGGAATTCTCAGTGACAAAATCGGGCGAATACCCGTCATCATCGCGGGACAGATGGTGCTGGCGATCAGTTTGGCGATGACCGCGTTCCTGGCGGACGATACAACCGCCGTCACCATCGGACTGATTCTGTTGGGGTTGGGTTGGAGTGCGAACACGGTCGCGGGCTCGGCCCTGATCGGCGAACTGTCACAGGGTCCGAAGCGACTGCGAACGCAGGGACGCAGCGACGCGGTGATGAGCGCCTCGGGCGCACTGGCCGGTTTGCTCGCGGGACCCGCCGTGATGTTCCTCGGATACCCCGGGCTTTCGATCGCGTCGTTCGCGTTTGTCGGATCGGCGATTGCGCTCATTGGATTGATCGGTGTTCTTCGGGCGCGCGAGACCGCGGAATAGACTGGGCGGGACATGACAACTCCATTTTCGACCGCCACCGGCAGCGACATTCGCGTTCGATTTTGCCCGTCGCCCACCGGTACACCGCACGTCGGACTCATTCGGACGTGCCTGTTCAACTGGGCGTATGCGCGTCACGTCGGGGGAACCTTCATTTTCCGAATCGAAGACACCGACGCGGAACGCGATTCGGAAGAGTCCTACGAGCAACTGTTAGATGCGTTGTCGTGGCTCGGGCTCGATTGGGACGAAGGCGTCGTGAAAGGCGGACCGCACGAGCCGTATCGCCAGTCCCAGCGCACCGCGATATATCAGGACGTGATTGAGGCTCTGCTGACGTCCGGACACCTGTACGAGTCGTACGTGACTCCCGAAGAAATGGAAGCGCGAAACGTGTCCCTCGGTCGCGACCCCAAGATGGGGTATGACAATTTCGAACGCGACCTGACCACGGATGAACGGGCGGCATTTCGCGCCGAGGGCCGCAGTCCGGCGTTGCGGCTGCGCGTTCCCGACGAAGATCTGGGTTTCGACGACCTCGTCCGCGGACCGATTTCCTTCCCCCTCGGCACGACGTCGGACTTTGTGGTCGTTCGACCCAACGGAGCCCCGCTCTACACGTTCGTCAATCCCGTCGACGATGCGCTCATGGGAGTCACCCATGTCCTGCGCGGCGAAGACCTCCTGTCGTCGACCCCGCGACAGATCGCGCTGTATCACGCGCTCATTGACATCGGTGTGACGACGTTCGCACCCCGATTCGGACACCTGCCCTACGTGATGGGCGAGGGTAACAAAAAATTGTCGAAACGCGACCCCGAATCGAACCTGTTCCACCACCGCGAACGCGGGTTCATTCGCGAGGGGCTTCTCAACTATCTGTCCCTGCTGGGATGGTCGATTGCCGCGGACCGCGACATCTTCACCATCGACGAAATGATCGCGGCGTTCGATGT
>JAULYU010000172.1:0-9797 GCA_032117735.1 Microbacteriaceae bacterium | reverse complement strand
CGATTCGCTGCTGGAGATCCCCGTGCTCACCGCCGATGGCGCTGAAACGACACTGACGGAACACGCGGGCAAAGTCTTGTTGATTGTCAATGTGGCCTCGCGCTGTGGTCTGTCCCCGCAGTACGCCGACCTCGAAGCCCTGCAGCAAAAGTACGGCCCGCGCGGCTTCGTCGTGCTCGGATTCCCGTCCAACCAGTTCTTTCAGGAGCTGTCGTCGAATGACGCCATCGCGGAATACTGTTCGACCAAGTGGGGAATCACGTTCCCCATCTTTGACATCGTGAAGGTGAACGGAAAAGGCCGGTCCCCGCTGTACGCCGAGTTGACCAAAGCGAAAGATGAACGCGGTAGCGCCGGAAACATCCGCTGGAATTTTGAGAAGTTCATCGTGACCCCAGACATGCGCGTGTTGAGGTTCCGCCCGACGACGGTTCCGACCGATCCGGCGATCATCGACGCGATTGAATCCAACCTACCGAGCTAAAACGGCGCGAACAGGTGCGACTAACTAACAATACTTAGTTCTCATTTTTGGTGTTGGTGCGGTAAAATCTTTACACGGTTCTTCGGAACGTTTTACCCCACCCCGCCATGAAACGTCTTCGACTGCTCCTTGCCGGCCTTGTCGTCATCCTTTTTTCGGGAGTCCTCACGCCGGTTACTTTCGCGTCGACAGCAAACACGTCGGGTCTTCGATTCGAGGCGTATTACCCGATTAGCTCGGCTAACCCGTATTACCCCGACCGAACTGCCCCTTATGCCGTGTGTGCTTCGGGAACTGTGTCCCAAATCAATCACGTCTTCGGCGCCAATATTCTCGGCTGCCCGGGTGATTTCGTCATGGTTCACTATTTCGGCTATATCTCGTACCCCACGGATAAAACGGTGACGTTTCGCGCGAGAGCGGACGATGGCTTTTATCTGGAGATTGGCGGCGCCACAATCTTCGACGACTGGCATTTGAAAGGATGTAGTTCAACAAACAGCGGGAGCTTTACGTTCCAAGCAAACCAGTGGTACCCCATCAATGCCTGGTTCTATGAATGGGGTGGTGACGCCTGTTCCATCTTGGATTACAACGACGGGTCCGGTTGGAAAGTCGTACCCAATTCGATGTTGGACGAATTCGGAATTCCTCCCATCATCTTTTCTGATTCGACGATCACCGGAACCGTCCGCCGAGACGAGGCGTACTCATCGGGCGTGATGGCCTCGGCGGAAGGGACCATCACCTATTCGATAACCGAAGGCAGCGGATCGCTGCCGGACGGACTCGAGTTGAACAGTGCAACGGGCGTTATCGAGGGCACCCCGAGCACCTACGGTATTTACAGTTTTTCTATCACCGCGAGCAGTGATGATCCGCTGTACTCGAATCCCGCGACCACCGATGTGCTGACGATTATCGTCGGCGATCCTCCCGATATTTCCGCATTGACTTTTCACGAGGTTGTGACCTACGGCACAGCGATGACCCCGGTGGACCTTTCGGATGAGGTCGGGTTCCCGACTCCGGACTATGTCGTCTCAGACGGGGTCCCCGAGGGAATCAGCCTCGACTCGGAAACCGGCATTCTGAGTGGCGCTCCGGAAAGCCAAGGTGTTCATCACTTCACTGTTACCGCCGAGAACGCGCTGGGGAGTTCCACGACCGAAATGCTTTCTCTCACGGTCAATCGGGACGCGTTCTTCCCGGCCGGGTCCAACGACGTGGACGGGTATGCCTTCGTCGGTGACACGCTGAACCCGTATTCGTCGGGAATCACCGCGCGGGGATTCCCGGCTCCTCGGTATTCCGTCATTGACGACCCGACGTCCGCGGGAATCAGCACACTTCCACCCGGATTATCGATTGACCCCACAACGGGCACAATTTCCGGCATCGCCAGCGCGATCGGCACGTATCCGTTCCGAATTCACGCCGAGAACGATGTGGGAACGGGCGATTCGACAACGCCACAAACCATCGTCGTGGCGTCGACCCCAACGGTGGTTTTTGAGAACATCGCCACGAATGGCTTTCTCGGTGTCGAATACAACCAGCGACCCACTTTCGGCGGCTACCCGACTCCGACAATCACGCTCTCGGGCGATCTTCCGAACGGACTGAGCATGTCCACGAACGGAACAATCTCGGGGAAGCCGACCACGGCGGGAACCTCGTCGTTTAGAGTGTGCGCGACGACTTTTGGTCGAGAAACGTGTACGAAGACCATCACCATTCAGGTGTATGCCGAACCTATTTATGTGGACAACCGCGAGTTACCCGTAGTCGGCCAGTTTGGAACACCATTCAGTGGCCGTTTCAACTTCAACGGTTTGGTGGAAAGTTTTCGGGTTGCGGTTCATGAAAACGGACTGCCCCTCGGGCTCACCCTCAACCCTTCCACTGGCGACATCGCCGGTGTTCCCACACAGTCAGGCATCTTCCGATTTAAAGTGACTGCACGGGGACCGACGGGACTTGAAACCACAACACCCGAACAGGTTCTGACCGTCAACAGACTTCCAACAGCGACCGACAACACGATCGTTGGTCGGACGAATGTGGGTCTGGAATACGCGGACGCTGTTTTTGCCGAGGCATTCCCCGCGGCGACCTATTCCGTGACAACGGGATCGATGCCCGCCGGAATCACACTCAACCCAAGAACAGGTGCGATTTCGGGTATACCGACGGTAACCGGTGAATTCAGTTTCACTGTCGCGGCCCGAAACACCCTGGGTGTTGCCGCGATGCCGCTCACACTGTCCGTCCTAGAGCCGCCGTCCAAACCAATCCTCACTCTTCCCCCCAACGCCGTAGTGGGTGAAGCCGTCAACGGCTTTACCGCGGTCGAGGGCTACCCGGTTCCGACGTTCTTCGTCGCATCGGGGTCGTTGCCGCCAGGCCTCTCACTCAACAAGGCGACGGGCAAGATTTCCGGTTCACCGACCACACCGGGGAACTTCTCGTTCACTATCGGGGCGGTGAGCACATCGGGATCCAACACGTCCAGCCCCGTCTCATTTGAGGTGTTTGATCTCGGTGCCAACTTCGAAATCAACGCCAGTGTCGGCGAAGAGTTCGCGGGCACGTCGATTGCGGTGCAGTCCGAGGGGATGATGCCGAACGTCCCCTACACGGTCGTTGTCCGTTCAACACCCCACACCGTTGCGAGCGGAACAACGACCCGTAGCGGGGCCATTTTCGCGAACTTCACCATTCCCGATGGTCTCGAGCCAGGATGGCACTCCATCACGTTGACCACGAAAGCGGCCGATGGTTCCAGCTTTGAAGAAGTGACGTGGTTTGAGATCACCGCCAACGGGATTCTGGAGGCGCTTAGTGACACGCAACCCAGTGCCGCCGAAATGGCGGCCGCGTTGACGGACGACGATGAGTTCTTCGAATCCGTGGGCATCGACCCTGGAAGTCAAATTACCGAAGAAGCAGTCCAAGAAACGGTTGCCGAAGTTACCAGTGTCGTCGCCTCCGTCGCACTCGTGTCTGCGGCGGCTGCGGCCGTGGCGAGCGCATCCGCCGCAGCGGCGGCAGCCAGCGCTGGCGCTGCGGCGAGCGCTGGTGCCGCCGCCGGAGCTGCGGGTGGCGCTGCGGGTGGCGCTGCGGGTGGCGCTGCGGGTGGCGCAAGCTCCAGTTCCAGTTCCAGTTCCAGTTCGGGTACTCGAACTGCGGGTGCGGGTGGTGGGCCGTCCGGGTCTGGCGGTTCGTCCGGTGGCGGTTCTGGCGGAGGATCGGGCGGCGGTTCTGGTGGGCCCAAGGGCGGCGATGGTGACGCTGGTGGCGATGGTGCCGGCGACGCCGAATACGGATCCATCGAGGTAGAACACGACGAGTTCACCACGACGCACACCTCATGGGGGGACGCGCTCCGGTGGTGGAAGATCCCGTTCATGACCTGGCTCGACGCGCGCATGGTCAAGGCGATTCATGCGACCAGCCAGTACTCCCCCGTGCTCTCACGAATCATCAACGACGGTTCATACCTGCGGGCAATGGTCGGTTCGTTGATGGGATTCCTTTACGTCGCCGCTATTGCTGTTGGGGTGCTTGCGGTCACTCCGGGCGCCGAAAAGATGGCGTTCAGCGGCAGCGTCGCTCTGTTGACCATCATTGTCGTGCTGGGAACGTTCGATGCACTCGCGGGAACCCTCGGTATGGTCGCATTCACCCTTGCGACGTTGTCGCATTACCCGATCACCGGCCTCGCCGACGTGCGGTACCTGCTCGCAGTGTTCATTTCGGGGTTCGCGCCGATCATCCTGTCGACCACCTTCCGCAAGATTCGCCGCCCCCACATGGAAAGCCTGATGGACGTATGGGAACGCTTCGTCGATGTCATGATGATCGCGTTCATCGCCTCGCTCACCACGCTGTCCCTCATTGGTGGCATCGCCGCTTACGCGGGCGCGACTGTGCCCCTTGCCGAAAACGCAAACACAATTGTTTTGCTTGTCACGGGCGTTGCGTTGTTCCGAATCGTCCTCGAAGAACTGGCCGCACGAAACTTCGCTGGGCGTCTTGACCGGCTCAACCCGACCGAGGTCGAGGGACCGCCATTGGTCCAACAGTGGGTCTCGTTGGTATTCAAGTACACCGTGTTGGTTGTGATGATCGGCGATATGGTCGGCTGGGGCTGGTGGCTTTGGCTCGGTTCATTGATCATGTTCGTTCCGGGAATCATGGGAATGACGTTCTCGGACTTACCGAAGTCGAAAATTCTGTCGCAGATAATTCCCGGAGGGCTCGCCGCGCTGTTGTTCGCAACACTCTTGGCGGGGTGGTCCGGAGACCTGGTCGGGATGTTCTTCGCCGAATCCCCCATGTACGGACAGCTGTCCTTCCTGCTCGTGCCCCTACCCGTCATCATCGTCGCCATCATCGGAATGTTCGCCGACGGAAGTGAAAAGTGGTACGTGGAACGAAAACTCACCTGGGTCTATCTGGTCGGTGGTGTGGGCGTGTTCGTCTCCACGATTCTGGCGACTGATTTCTTCGGTCAGATATTCGGTTCCTAGGCTCGCTGCGACTCTCCTCAATCCACTCCCGACCGAACCCGCCGTGTCGAAATCAGGCGTATCGTCGGTAACAGAGGTCGGATCAAAGGAGAACACCATGAAGGTCAAAGGCAAAGTTATTGTCGTCACCGGAGCCGGCAGCGGAATGGGCCGCGAGTTATCGCTTGAGTTAGCACGCCGGGGCGCACTCGTCGCTGCGGTGGACATGCGGGCTGAGTCGCTCGCCGAGACCGCCAAACTGGTGAAAAGCCTCGGTGGGAGAGTTTCCACCCACGCTCTGGACATCACCGACGCTGCGGCCGTCTCGAGACTTCCTGCGGCGGTTAACAAGGAACTCGGTGCGGTCGATGGGCTCGTCAACAATGCCGGGATCATCCAGCCTTTTGTGAAAATCAACGACCTCGACATTAGCGACGCCGAACGGGTCATGAACGTCAACTTTTACGGACCGTTGCGCCTGGTGAAGGCGTTCCTCCCGGGATTCCTGAAACGACCCGAAGCACACATTCTCAATGTGTCGTCGATGGGGGCCTACGCACCGGTCCCGGGGCAGAGCATCTACGGCGCATCCAAGGCGGCGTTGAAACTCATGACCGAAGGTCTTCGATCGGAACTCCTCGACACCAAAGTCGGTGTCACCATCGTTTTCCCGGGTGCAACCGCGACGAACATCGCCCAGAATTCCGGAATGGCGGTTCCTGCGGCGGGTTCCACCGAGGCGAGTAAGTTTCCGCAACTCGGCGCGGATGTCGCCGCGGGCATGATGGTCGATGCGATCGAGTCCAACAACCCGCGAATCACGACTGGCCAGGACGCCAAGACAATGGACATTTTGTCGCGCCTCAATCCGGTGTGGGCGGCCGGTGTAATTTACAAGCAAATGAAGTCACTTCTGGATTAACGTCCATTTGCTGAATTAATTTAGGGCGGAGTGGTAGCCTTATTTGACCTTCGAAAGGGTTTAGGCAATGAAACTTCGCCACGCAATCGCCGCTGCTGCGCTGTCCGCGTTGCTGTTGGTGGGTGCTCCTGTGACGAGCGCCTCGGCGACCGCAGTGATCACGGGCACCGTTCCAGCAGGTGTCGCAGCGAACGCGACCGCGGCCGTGCCTATTGCCCTGGGCGGGGTCGAGTGGGAGTCGGTCCTCGTCACGATGGAAGTCAACAGCGGCGGTCTCGGGGTTAGTTTGCAGGGCGACACGTCGGAATCCGCGGGCTACGACTTGGCGGACACCACGGCGACAACTCAGTCGTTCTATGGCACGTTTGAGGCAGTAAACGACGTTCTTGGTTCAGGGTTGACGTGGTACGCACCCTCATCGGCGGGACCACACGATTTGCATTTCACCATCACGGTCCAGGAACATGTTTCCGGTCTCACCTACAACCCGGACAATGGCCATTACTACCTGGTCCCCCACGAAGCGAATGGCAGCGTGACAACAATGTCCGGTTCCGAAGCAATCGCCGCAGCCGAAGGCGGTGAATTCGTGTACGCGGGAATCACCGGATATCTTGTCGAAATTCACGACGCTGCCGAAAACCTGTTCGTCGCGGAATACTCGGGCGGAGAAGATGTGTGGATCGGCGCAAGTTCCGAATCCGCAATTCTCAACGAATATGCCGGAACGTCGTTTGCCGATAACGTCGCGTCCCGCGGAAAGTGGTACTGGGTTCACTCGGAAACTCAATTCGCCGAGGGACTCGGTGGTTCCATTACCGCAATCGATTCGTCCTATTTGAGTTTTGCCACTGGCGAACCCAACGATTCGCTCAACAATGAACGATGCTTGGTGACGAACTGGGACGGCGCCCAAGGGCTGTGGAACGACCTCGATTGCGGTGTTCGTTACTCTAACTCGATGGTGATCGAATTCGATGGGTCCGCGGCGGCAGGCTCAGTCCTCACCCTCACCGACTCAGACATCGAGGCCACTCCTCCCGGTGACAACAACTCGGGTGGCGGCGCTGGTGACGGAAACTCGCTGGCGAATACTGGCTTTGACGTGGTTGCTCCATTCGCACTCGCATTGGGCGCCGTTGCTGCCGGACTCGTGGCGATCATTCGAACTCGCCGAACCCGGTAACCGTTTCTTGGCTCACGCATAGCACTGTGCGGGGCTTGGCGATGCGAGAATAGTGGGATGACCAACGCCCCCACGAGCCGCAGGGTTCTCAACGCCGACGGCGAATGGGAAGTCATCGCTCGGTACCGGATTTTGTGGCTTGCAAAAATCGTCTACAGCAGTCGATTCGAATTCTTCATAGCGGCGGTCATCGCCGTGAACGCGGTGTTTCTCGCGGTACTGACGATGCCGAACATCACGCCGGAAACTCGAGCCACTGCGTTATTCATCGACGCGGTCGCGATGGGAATCTACATCGCTGAATTGATCGTCCGAATACTCTCGTACGGCGCGAAACCCTGGGAATTCTTCCGGCAAGGCTGGAACGTCTTCGACTTCATCGTGGTCGGGTTGGCACCGCTCGCCGCCGGTCAAACCGTTATCCTGCGACTCTTGCGACTCTTGCGGCTTCTGCGAATCTTCCGTTTCCTCCCCGAGGTTCGAATTCTTTTCGCCTCGATCGTCAAGAGTATCCCGCCGCTTCTCAGCATGTCGGTCCTCATCGGACTCCTATTGTTTCTCTACGGAATGGCCGGCACCTACCTGTTCGGGGCTTTCCTGCCCGAAGCCTGGGGTCACATCGGACAGAGCCTCAAATCGCTGTTCATTCTGTTGACCCTCGAAAACTTCCCGGTTTATCTCGAAGAGGCGATGCTCATCAGCCCGTTCGCCCTGCCCTATTTTTTGTCCTATGTGTTTTTCATCGTCTTTACAATCCTGAACGTGCTGATCGGAATCGTCTTGAACGCTATGGACGAGGCTCGTACTGAAGCACGTCGCCAGTCCGATAAAAACGCGGCGCTCACCGAGTTGTCCAACCTGGTCAATGTCATCGGTGCGGATGGGAACATCACGCCGGAAGAGCTCGCCTTGTTGAGAAAAGATATCGAGCGCCTGCGGAAGGGCTAGAGCCGTCGACCGTGCTGCACGGAACGCGTCGCGCGCGGAATGCACGGTCTCGGACGGGTTGCAGTCTTTAGTAAATTCTCAGGGAAAACCCGCAGAATTCATTCAAGCGTCTCCCGCCCCTCCCCTTCCCCCTGTCACGAAAGGCTCCCGCGGTCATGAACGAATTTGTCGTCAACGGGATACTCGTGTTTGTGTTCATCCTCATCGGGGGCGTTTTTGCTGCCGCGGAACTCGCCCTCGTTTCGCTCCGCGAATCTCAGCTCGGTGCAATCGAAAAACGCGGTTGGCGAGGTGCGGCGGTGGCGAAACTCGCCCGCGATCCCAACAAGTTCCTCGGCGCGGTTCAGCTGGGTGTGACGGTGGCGGGGTTCACCTCTGCGGCCTTCGGAGCAACCGCGTTGTCCCCCCTCATCAGCGATCCGCTTGAGACTGCGGGTGTCGAAGCCGAGCTCGCCGCGGTCATCGGTGTTGTCGCTATGACCCTGATGATTGCCTACCTGTCCCTCGTGTTCGGCGAGTTGGCACCCAAGCGTCTCGCCCTGCAACGTGCCGAGGGTTTCTCGCTCATCACGGCCCCCATCATCGCTGCGCTCGCGATCATCTTCCGACCGGTCATCTGGGTCATCGGCGCGTCCTCGGACATTGTTGTGCGGATTGCCGGAGGCGACCCGAACAAGCGAAGCGAGGGGCTTTCGGGGGAAGAACTCGTCTCGATCGTGGAGTCCCACGAAGGCCTCGAAGCCGATCAGCGTGAAATTCTTTCTGATGTTCTCGAATCGTCCGAGAATTCGTTGAAGTCGGTCCTGCGGCACCGCGCGGATGTGGTGTGCCTCAAACAAAGCCTCAGCATCGATGAGGCCCGCGAGGTCGCTCGAAATCACCCTCACTCCCGATATCCCGTCATCACCAAAAATCTCGACGATTGCGAATCTTTCGTCCACATCCGCGATTTGATGTGGCAAGCAAGCGACGGGCAGACCATAGCCGACATCGCCCGCCCGATTCCGATGTTGCCGAGGTCGATGGGAGTACTGCCCGCCATCGCCGAGTTGAAGGCGGAGGGCAAACACATCGCGCTGGTCGTCGATGAACACGGCGGAACGGACGGATTGGTGACGCTCGAGGACCTCATCGAAGAACTGATCGGCGAGGTCTACGACGAACACGACTCGCGCCTGCCGGTCGAACACCTCGAACTTCGTGGATCCACCCGATTGCCGGGTGACATGTCGCTGCGAAAGTTTGCCGAGTTGGCCGGCATCGAGCTACCCAACGACAGTGTCACGACGCTCGGCGGTCTTGTCATGAACACGCTCGGTCGAATTCCACTCAAGGGCGATCGCGTCGACCTCGGCTCACTGTCGATTGTGGTCACCGAAGTGAAACGGCGCCGCGTGGTCACGGTCACCGTCAAGAAAAACCCCGACTAAACAGGGTTCCAATTCACATTGGGGTCAGGGAAACCCGATAACCTAAAGCCATGCCTTCGAAGAAAACCAATGCCCTCATGGTGGCACTTGTTACAGGACTCGCTGCGCTGATTCCGAGTAACGTCTCGTCCGCTGTTCCTGTAACCAATGGAATCAAACTCTACTTTTCTGCCCCGTTTATTCAAGGGCCGAGCTATTCCGGTTCCGACGTCCAACTCGAGACGTTCGATTCATTTTCGACCGGTACCGGCACCTGTCTCGGGGCCTCGGCCGTCGGTGAAATCATGACCACGTGTTCGGTTTTTCCAGGCAA
>JAULYU010000171.1:0-2697 GCA_032117735.1 Microbacteriaceae bacterium | reverse complement strand
GGCTTGGCCAAGACCGCAACCGCGCTCTCGGCGGCCGCGGGATAGACCACCGCAGGAGTCGATGTTGCGGCGGCGGGAGTGGCCGGGGTGGCGGCGGGCGCCACCGTTCGCGACCCGCGCCGCGACGTCACGTGTCCGCCACTGCCGTATCCGACGAGAACCGGTTCGGGTGCCGGGGTGGACTTTTTCGACGACGAGGCTTTCGTAGCGGCGGCTTTTGTCGGCGCGGGTGGTGTGTTCTGGGCGGCCGGTTCGGGGGCCGGGTGAAGCGGAGCCGGGATCGCCCCCTCGGCGTCAACCTGAATGATCGACTTTCCCACGGGGACGGTGTCACCCTCGCCCGCGAGCAACGCAACGATGGTGCCGGCGAACGGGCTGGGAAGTTCGACGAGCGACTTGGCCGTTTCAATCTCGACGAGGATGTCGTTGATCGCGACAACATCGCCGACGGCGACGCGCCACTGAACGATTTCGGCTTCGGTCAACCCTTCGCCGACATCGGGAAGCGGAAAATCTACGACAGCCATAATCAGTACCCTCTCGCTCGGTCGACGGCATCGAGAATGCGGTCGACGTCCGGTAAAAACAGCGATTCGAGGTGGGACGGGGGGAACGGCACATCGAAACCGCTGACCCGCAACACCGGCGCCTCGAGGTAGTAGAAGGCGCGCTCCGCCACGGTCGCGGCGATCTCCGAGCCGACCGAAGTACTTCCCGGGGCTTCCTGGGCGACGACGATCCGCCCGGTCTTTTCCACCGACGAAAGGATGGGGTTGTAGTCAATCGGCGACAGTGACCGCAAATCGACCACTTCGAGGCTTATCCCCTCGCCAGCGGCGATTTCGGCAGCATCGAGCAGCATCGCGACCATCGCACCGTGACCGACGACCGTCACATCTGTTCCGGTGCGCACAACGCGGGACTGGTGCATCGGTGTCGGAGTGCCGTCCGTGTCCACTTCGCCCTTGGGCCAATATCGTGCTTTCGGTTCGAAAAAAATCACCGGATCGTTCGACTGGATCGCCTGCTGAATCATGTGGTAACCGTCGTTCGGCGTTGCCGGTGAGATGACCCGCAAACCGGAGGTGTGGGTTAAATACGCCTCGGGGCTCTCCTGGTGGTGTTCAATCGCGCCAATGTGGCCGCCGTAGGGAATGCGAATAACGATGGGAAAGGATTGGTCACCCTGATGACGGGACGTGATTTTTGCGAGTTGCGACACGATCTGGTCGAATGCGGGATAGACGAACCCATCGAATTGGATTTCGCAGACGGGACGATACCCGCGCATCGCGAGTCCAATTGCCGTCCCCACGATTCCCGACTCGGCGAGCGGGGTGTCGAGAACACGGTTTTCGCCGAATTCGGTTTTCAACCCTTCGGTCACGCGAAAGACGCCCCCGAGTGTCCCGATGTCTTCCCCCATCAGCATCACCCGATCGTTCTCCTGCATCGCACGCTGCAGTCCCCGATTAATGGCTTTCGCCAACGACAGGTTTTCGGTCATCGGTCACCCCCGAACGACGCCTCGTACTCGGTGAGCCAGGCTTTCTGGGCAACCATGAGGGGATGCTCGTCGGTGTAGACGTGATCGAACATCACGTCGATGGTTGGCGGAGTGTGTTCGATCAGGCGCCGGCGCACATCGGCGGCAAGGTCCTCGCCCTCCTGCTTGACCTCGGCGAAGAAGGAATCCTGTTCGCCCTTCGCGCGCAGAAACTTCTCGAAACGTGCAATCGGGTCACGCGTCTTCCACAGGTCTTCTTCGGACTGATCCCGGTACTTGGTCGGGTCGTCACTCGTCGTGTGGGCGCCGAGGCGATACGTCTGAGCTTCGATAAAGCGAGGCCCCTTGCCCGAACGGGCGTCGTCGAGAGCCAACTTCGTCACCGCATACGAGATGAGCACGTCATTGCCGTCAATCTGGAACGACTCGATGCCGAAACCCTCGCCGCGCTGATACAAGGGGCTGCGTGACTGACGAACCACCGGAACGGAAATCGCGTACTGGTTGTTTTGCAAAAAGAACACGATCGGTGACTGATAGGACTGCGCGAACACGAGTGCTTCGTTGACGTCGCCCTCGCTGCTCGCCCCGTCGCCGAAGTAGACAATCGTCGCTTCGTCCGTGGCGGCGTCCCCGGTCCCCGATTTCCCATCCAACGCGACGCCCATCGCGTATCCGACCGCGTGCAACGTCTGAGTTCCGAGGACAATCGTGTACAACCGGAATCGTGCATCGTTCGGGTTCCACCCGCCGTGAGTGTGCCCGCGCAACATCGCGAGAATCGCCACCGGGTCGACGCCCCGGATTCGAGCGATGGCGTGTTCGCGGTAGGAGGGGAAAATCGTGTCCTGGTCGCGCGTCGCGAACGCCGAGCCGACCTGCGCCGCTTCTTGGCCGAGGCTGGGAACCCAGAGGGCGAGCTGGCCCTGGCGCTGCAGATTCCCCGACTCGATGTCGAAACGTCGGGTCACGACCATTTCGCGATAAAAATCCTGAAGTTGCCCGTCCGTCAGCGCGTCCACGAGCACGCGATGTTCCGCGGTCCGGTCGCTGTCAACCAAAACTCCGTCAACGGACAGGAGTTGCAAGGTCGCCTCGGTGTATGGCATACGTCAAGACTAACTGTTTCGGCTGTGCGGAAAGCCGTAGGGTATTGGTATGGTTCGTTTGATTTTAGGTCTTCTCATCAA
>JAULYU010000170.1:0-4117 GCA_032117735.1 Microbacteriaceae bacterium | reverse complement strand
GAACGGGGCACTCGCCGGACTTGTTTCGGGCAGCGGTCCGACCATCGCACTGCTCGCGCCCGACGAATCCGCCGCGCACACCCTCGCGGCCGCGTTTACGGCTGACGGTCGGACGGCGTTGACGGTGACGGCGCCTGCGCCGGGGGCTCGGGTTCGCTAAACGGCTTCCCGGCCAGACTCAGCAGAACCCCACCAATCGCGGCACCCACCAGGGCGATGTCGGCGACGTTCCCGACGAACAGATTGCCGTAGGCGAGGAAGTCGACAATCTTGCCGCTGCCGAGTTCCTCGCCGCGTAACAGTCGGTCGAAGAAGTGCGAAATTGCCCCGCCGAGCATCGAGCCGACCGCGATTGCCCACAGCGTCGTGTTGACGCGAAAGGCCAACAACGCAAGACCGATCGCGGCCACGCCGGCAATCACCGTGAGGATCCAGATGAACCCGCTGCCGATTCCGAACGCGGCGCCGGGGTTGTAGACGAGGACCAGCCCGAACCAGTCGCCAAGAAGTGGGATGCGCGGCTGCCCCGCGAGGGTTGTTTCGGCCCAGAACTTGGTGGCCTGGTCGACGGCGATCCAGAACGCCGCAAGGCCGAAGGTCAGCCCGAGAAGTGGTCGTTTGGTCACCCCTCCATTCTCACAGCCTTTACCTGTCTAAACTGACGAAGTGAACCTGGTCGGATTAGAGAGCGTGTCGCACGAGTACCCGAACCGGGTCGTGTTGGACAACCTGACCATCGGGTTACACGCCGGGGACCGCATCGGCGTTGTTGGTCGCAACGGGGATGGCAAATCCACGCTCATGTCGATCTTTGCGGGCACGTTGACACCGGATTCGGGTCGAGTGACCCGTCGCGGGAACACCCAGGTGGGAACCCTCACCCAGGACGACGAATTCGACGACGGCGATACGGTCGCGAATGTTGTGGTCGGAGAGGGACCCGAGCACGAATGGGCGTCGTCTCCCGCCATCCGCGACGTGCTCAGCGGCCTGCTGGGCGATGTCGATGTCACCGCGACGATCGGCGACCTGTCGGGCGGTCAGCGCCGTCGTGTCGCTCTGGCTCGCCTGCTGGTCGGTGAGTGGGACGTGTTGTTGCTCGACGAACCGACGAACCACCTCGACGTGTCCGGTGTCAACTGGCTCGCCGAACACCTGATTCGTCGCTGGCCGGCGGGCTCCGGGGCGTTGGCGGTCGTCACCCACGATCGGTGGTTCCTCGACGCCATCTCGCTCGACACGTGGGAGGTCCACGACGGCGTGGTCGACAAGTTCGAGGGCGGATACGCGGCGTACATCCTGCAGCGCGTGGAGCGCCAACGTCAGGCGTCGGCGAGCGAAGAGCGCCGCCAGAACCTGTTGCGCAAGGAACTCGCGTGGTTGCGCCGTGGCGCCCCCGCACGCACCACCAAGCCGAAGTTCCGCATCGACGCGGCGTCGGCACTCATCGCCGATGTGCCGCCGCCCCGCGATCGAATTGAACTGTCGCGGATGGCGACCCAGCGACTCGGAAAAGATGTCGTCGACCTGCTGGACGTTGATTTCGCGTTCGATGGGAAGACCATCCTCCACGACGTGGAGTGGCGGATTGCGCCGGGTGAGCGAACCGGAATCCTGGGCCGGAACGGCGCCGGAAAGTCGACCCTGTTGGGTCTGATCGACGGAACTCTGCAGCCCACGGCGGGTCGCGTCAAACAGGGCAAGACGGTCAAACTGCGGCGTCTCGATCAGCGACTCGAGGGTCTCGAAAAATACATGAACGACCGAGTGAGCACCGTCATCGCCGAGTTCAAGACGACCTACAACGCGGGGGGAATCGAACTGTCGCCCGGGCAGTTGCTGGAACGGCTCGGGTTTTCTAGCGCGCACATCCAAACGCCGGTCAAAGACCTGTCCGGTGGGCAAAAGCGACGACTACAAATCTTGCTCATCCTGTTGGACGAGCCCAACGTGTTGCTGCTCGACGAACCGACCAATGACCTCGACACCGACATGCTCGCGGCGCTCGAGGACGTGTTGGACTCGTGGCCGGGCACGCTCATCGTGGTGTCCCACGACCGCTATCTGCTTGAACGTGTCACGGACCAGCAGTACGCGGTGATCGGAAAGAAACTTCGGCACCTGCCCGGCGGGGTCGACGAATACCTGCGGCTCGACGCACGGCCCGTCACACCGGTGGCGGCGGCGAAGCCCGCGGTGGCCGCACCCTCAACGAACCTCAGTGGCGCCGAGCGACACGCTCTGGACAAAGAGTTCAAGTCCCTGGAGCGGCAGATCCAGAACCTCAAGGCGACGGTGGCCACCATCCAAACCCGCATGGCCACACACGACCAGAGTGACTATCAGGGGCTCGCGGCGGTGAGCGCCGAATTGGGCGCGGCGACAACGAACCTCGACGCGTTGGAATCGCGGTGGCTGACGGTGGCCGATAAGCTCGGGCGCTAGCGCGAGCACCGGCGACTCGGGTGGTGCCGATTGCACCACCGAGAACGGTTACCCGAAACGACCCGAAATGTAGTCCTCGGTTCGCGGGTCTTTCGGGTTGGTGAAGATGTCCGAGGTGCGGTCGAATTCGACGAGCACGCCTGTCCGATTACCCGTCGTCTCGTCGGGTCGAGCGGTGAAGAACGCGGTGCGGTCGGCCACGCGAGCGGCCTGCTGCATGTTGTGGGTGACGATGACGATCGTGTAGTCCTTTGTCAGTTCCAACATCAGGTCTTCGATGCGTTTGGTCGCAATGGGGTCGAGCGCCGAGCACGGCTCGTCCATCAGGATGACGTCGGGCTTGACAGCAATGGTGCGGGCGATGCAGAGTCGCTGCTGTTGTCCGCCGGACAAACCGAAAGCGGTCTGCTTGAGTTTGTCTTTGACCTCGTCCCAGAGCGCGGCTTGCGTTAGCGCCTCTTCGACCAGGTCGTCCATGCTGTCGGGCTTCATTCCGATGACCCGGGGGCCGTAGGCGACGTTGTCGTAAATCGACTTGGGGAACGGGTTGGGTTTTTGGAACACCATGCCGATGCGACGCCGGACTTCGATGGCATCGACTTCGGGGGCGTAGATGTTCTCGCCCTGAAAAGTGACTGATCCGGTCACTCGAGCGCCGTCGACGAGGTCGTTCATGCGGTTGAGGGAACGCAACAGTGTCGACTTGCCGCAACCGGACGGACCGATCAGCGCCGTGATTTCGTTCGTGCCGAAGCTCATGTTGACCTCCGAGACGGCACGGAAAGTCCCGTAGTACACATCGACGTCGTGGCATTCGAGGGCGGGAATCACCACTTCCGAGACCGGACCATGGTCGGCCGCGACAATCCGGACCGTCGTCTCGGTGGCTTTCTTCGTGCCGGACTTCTTTTTCGACTTTTTGTCGTTGTTCGGGGCCATGGTGTCTTTCCTTACCAGCGCAGCTGGAATCGATTACGGATGGTGATGGCAATGGAATTCATCGCGAGGAGCAATCCCAGAAGCAGAATCGAGGTCGCTGCGGCGAGCACGTGGAACTCTTCCTGGGGGCGCCCGGTCCAGTTGAAGATTTGAATCGGCAGGGTCGTGTAACCCGACAACAGGCCGTTCGGGTCGAACGAGACAAACACGAGTGCACCGAGGATGAGCAACGGCGCGGCCTCCCCGAGTGCCCTCGACAGGGCGAGGATTGACCCCGTCGCAATACCGGGGACCGCGGACGGGAGTGTCTGGCGGAAGAGCGTCTGCAGGGGAGTGGCGCCGAGCGCGAGGGAGCCCTCGCGGATCTCGAGGGGGACAGCACGCAGGGATTCGCGCGTGACGATGATTACGACGGGAAGAATGAGCAAACTGAGCGCCATTGCGCCGGCAATCACAATGTTTTTGTCGCGAACACCAACGGCCGACAGCGCACCGAGGGTCAGGAGTCCGTACACAATTGAGGGCACCGCGGCGAGGTTTTGCACGTTCAGTTCGACAATTCGGTTGAACCAGTTTCGCCTGTTCGCGAACTCTTCCAAGTGAATTCCGGCGGCAATTCCCAGCGGAAGTGTGAACAGCGCGGTGACCGAGATGACCAAGAGCGATCCTAGGATCGCGGGCCGAGCACCTGCATCTTCGGGGGCCGAGGACGGAAACTCGGTGAACATCCTCA
>JAULYU010000169.1:22998-23682 GCA_032117735.1 Microbacteriaceae bacterium | reverse complement strand
GGTTCGCATCGCGCTTGTCGGCAAATATGTCGATCTTCCCGACGCCTACCTGTCGGTCACCGAGGCCCTCCGGGCCGGCGGTTTCGCGAACGACGTGGCGGTCGAGATTCGCTGGGTCGCCTCCGATCTGTGTGAAACACCAGAGGGTGCGGCCGAACAACTCGCGGATGTGGATGGAATCCTGGTACCCGGCGGTTTCGGCGTGCGCGGAATCGAGGGCAAGTTGGGGGCATTGCGGTACGCGCGCGAAAACCTCATCCCCACTTTGGGTGTTTGTCTCGGACTCCAGTGCATGGTGATTGAGTACGCGCGAACCGTGGTGGGTTTGGCCGGAGCGTCGTCGAGCGAGTTCAATCCCGAAACACCGCATCCGGTGATTGCGACGATGGAAGAACAAGTGGACATCATCAACGCCGGCGACCTCGGCGGAACCATGCGCCTCGGACTGTACGAAGCGATTCTGACCCCGGGTTCGATTGTCGAAGAGGTGTACGGCTCTAATTCGGCATTCGAGCGGCACCGACACCGGTACGAAGTGAACAACCGCTATCGCGACGACATTGCGGCGGCCGGCCTCGTGTTTTCGGGAACGAGCCCGGACGGGCAACTCGTCGAGTTCGTTGAGTTGCCGCGCGAGGTTCATCCCTATTACGTGTCAACGCAGGCGCATCCCGAACTTCGGTC
>JAULYU010000169.1:0-22988 GCA_032117735.1 Microbacteriaceae bacterium | reverse complement strand
TTCGGTCGCGGCCGACTCACGGACACCCGTTGTTTGTGGGGCTGATCGCGGCGGCCAAAGAACGCCACACATCCGATGTTCTCGATGTCGATTATTCCAACGACAGGTAGCCGAGCGTGGAGGTAGTCCGCCTCGTTGAGCAGTTTCTGCGCCACACCGCGCTCGAGCGCGGTCGAAGCGCCAACACGATCGCGGCGTATCGGCGCGACCTGGCAGCCTGGTCGCTACACATCGGCGTTCGTCCGGTCGATTCGCTCACCACCGCGGACGTGACGGATTTTCTCGCCACCCGTCGCGGCGCTGGACTCGCCGACTCGTCCATCACCCGAATGCTGTCGACCATTCGCTCGTTTCATCGCTATCTGGTGGCCGAGGGACTCGCCTCGGCGGACCCCACCGGTGCGGTGATGGCGCCCGGGCGCACCCAACGGCTGCCGCACGCGCTCACTATCGAACAGGTCGCCGCGCTCCTCGACTCCACCGAGACCGAGACGCCCGTCGGATTGCGCGATCGCGCAATCCTCGAACTGATGTACGCGACGGGAGCCCGCGTTTCGGAAGCGGTCGGGCTCGTGGTCGATGATGTCCACGCCGACGGTGTTCTCGACGCGATCACTCTGACGGGTAAAGGAAACAAACAACGCGTTGTTCCGGTGGGGCGCTTCGCGCGCGAAGCAGTCGCCGCCTATCTGGTCCGTGGCCGTCCGGCGTTGCTCGCGAAAGGGCGGGGGACGCCCGCGCTATTTCTGGGCGCCCGGGGCGCACCGCTCAGTCGCCAAAACGTGTTCCTGCTGATCCGAGCGGCGGCGGAGCGAGCGACCATCACCGCCACCGTCTCGCCACACACGCTGCGACATTCGTTCGCAACCCACCTGCTGCGGGGTGGGGCGGATATCCGCGTCGTGCAGGAACTTCTCGGGCACTCGTCGGTCGCGACGACGCAGATTTACACCTTGGTGACGCGGGACGCGTTGACCGAGGCGTACCGCACGGCCCATCCGCGGGCGCGATGACTATCCCGCGCAATCCCCGTAGAATTAGCCCGTGACCGCTTTTCCCGTGCCCCCGCCGTTGACCACTCACGGTCCGGCGCGCGTGATTTCGTTGTGTAATCAAAAAGGCGGCGTCGGGAAGACGACCACCGCCATTTCGTTGGCGGGAGCGTTGGCAGAACTCGGCCGCAAAGTTCTGGTGGTGGATTTCGATCCGCAGGGGGCACTGACCGCGGGTTTCGGTGCCAACGTCCATGACGGACCGACGATTTACAACCTGCTTGTTCCCGAAAAGTCGGCGGACCCGTCTCGTTCACCGCTGTCGACGCGCGACGTCATCCAGGCCACGGCGATCGAGAACATCCACATTCTGCCGGCGAACATCGACCTCGCCGCGGCGGAAGTCCAGCTTGTCAACGAAGTCGCCCGCGAACACGTCCTTGCCGACGTGCTCAAGCCCGTGCTCGCCGACTACGACCTCATCTTGATCGACTGTCAGCCCTCGCTCGGACTGTTGACGGTGAACGCCCTCACCGCGAGTCACGGCGTCCTCATCCCACTCGCGTGCGAGTTTTTCGCCCTGCGCGGGGTCGCCCTGTTGCTGGATACGGTCGAAAAGGTCAAGGCCCGACTCAACCCCAACCTTCAACTGGACGGGATTCTTCCGACCATGTATGACCCGCGCACGCTTCACTCGGTCGAGGTCCTCGAGCTTGTCACCAAGAACCGCCCACAGGACGTTCTGAAATCCATCATTCGACGCACCGTCAAGTTCCCCGATTCGACCGTTGCCGCAGCCCCCATCACCGTATTCGCGCCCGACCACCCGGCCGCGGAGTCTTATCGAGAACTCGCCCGAGAGCTGATTTCCCTTGGAAAGATTGCCTAGCTCCGAAGACGGTTTCCGCGTCAGCCTCACGAATTTCGACGGACCCTTCGACCTCCTGATTTCTCTCATCTCGAAGCACGAGATGGACATCACCGACGTGAGCCTCGCCGCGGTGACGGGGGAGTTCATCGAGTTCCTCCGCGAATTGGACGGAACAGCGGAACTCGAAGCGGCCTCCGAGTTCCTCGTCGTCGCGGCGACACTGCTCGACATGAAGATTGTCGGTCTGTTGCCGACCGGCGATTACGCCGATGCGGAAGACGTCGCGGTACTCGAGGCGCGCGACCTGTTGTTCGCACGCCTTCTTCAGTACCGCGCGTTCAAAGAAGTTTCGGCGTGGTTCGCCGAGCGCATCGAACGTGAATCCGCCCGCCACCCCCGCGCGGTGCGGCTCGAAGACAAGTTCCGCGAGCGAACGCCCGAACTCGTGTGGACCACATCACTCGAGGATTTCCACACGCTCGCTCTCTTTGCGCTCGCTCCGCGCGAGTTGCCGTTCATCGGGCTCGAACACCTCAATGCGCCACTCGTTTCGATTCGCGAACAGGCGGCCATCGTGATTTCGATGGTGCGAAAGACCCCCATGACGTTCCGGCAGATCATCGCGGGGGCGGAACACAAAGGTGTTGTCGTCGCGCGTTTTGTCGCAATCCTCGAGTTGTATCGTCAGTCCGCGGTCTCGTTCGAGCAAATCGAGCCGCTGGGCGAATTGACCGTGCGGTGGAGCGCCGACACGTGGAGCGATGAAAACCTTGTCACACTGGGAGCGGATTATGGAAACTGAACTCGAACGTCAGCTCGAAGCGATTTTGATGGTCGCGGACGAGCCGCAGAGCCTCGTGTCGCTCGCGACCGTGCTCGAACGTCCCGTTGTCGAGGTGAAAGCCGCGGTGGCGAACCTGGTGGCGGATTTCGACGGGGTCGGCGGAGGAGTCCGACGCGGTTTCGAACTCCGCGAGGTTGGCGGCGGCTGGCGAATTTATGTGCGCGAGTCCTTCGACGATCTGGTTCGCGACGTGGTGTTGTCTCAAAACTCCACCAAACTCTCACAACCCGCCTTGGAGACGCTCGCGGTAATTGCATACAAACAACCCGTCACACGGTCACAGGTGTCCGGGATTCGTGCGGTGAACGTCGACACCGTCATTCGGACGCTGGTGGGGCGCGGATTGATCACCGAAGTGGGCACTGAAACCGAGACGGGGGCGATTCTTTACGGAACGACCGACCTCTTGCTGACCAACCTCGGTATCGACTCGTTGGATCAACTTCCGCCGGTGTCCGCCCTGCTCGATGATGGTTCGGGCGGTTTTGACGATGGCAACTGATCGACTGCAGAAAGTGCTCGCGGCGGCCGGTGTCGCGTCGCGTCGCGCGAGCGAAATTCTCATTGCACAGGGACGTGTCACTGTGAACGGCGTGGCGGTCACCGAACCCGGATCGCGGGTCGACCCCGAAACGGACAAGATCACGGTCGACGGCGACCCGATCCAGGCGGACGTGAGCAAGCGCTATGTTCTGTTCAACAAACCCACCGGGGTGGTGTCCTCGCTCGCCGACGATCGCGGGCGCCGTGACCTACGAGAGTTCGTCGCGGGTTATCCCGAGAGATTGTTCAACGTCGGCCGGCTCGATTTCGACACGTCGGGACTTCTGATTCTGACAAATGACGGAGACGCTGCCCATGTCCTCGCACACCCGTCGTTTGCGGTGTCCAAAACCTATGTCGCCAAAGTGGCGGGCTTGGTCAAAGGGTCAACCCTCCGTTCGATGAAGGACGGCGTCGACCTCGACGACGGACCCATCGCCGTCGACCGCGTCGCCATTATCGGCGAACCGTCGCGCGGCGAGACCCTCCTGGAAATCACGCTGCACTCGGGGCGCAACCGGATTGTGCGTCGATTATGCGAGGCGGTGGGGCACCCCGTGGTCGAACTTCACCGCAAGAGTTTCGGGCCGTTGTCGCTCGGTTCGCTTTCCTCAGGGGAAACGCGCGACCTCACTAAAGTGGAGGTGGGGCAGGTGCTCGCCCTCGCCCGAGAACCCCATGACGAGGAGGCGTCCGATGGTTGACGCTCGTGTCACGGGCCCGGTTCGAATCGTGGGGACCGGACTGCTCGGAACCTCGATCGGGTTGGTGCTGCGGCGTCACGGCATTGACGTGACCCTGGTGGACACGTCGCCGACAGCGGTGGCTCTGGCGACTCAATACGGAGCCGGTCGTGCGGCAACTGCTTCTGATTCGCCGGCCCTCATCGTCGTTGCCGTTCCGCCCGATGTGGTCGCGGACGTTGTCGCCCGAGAGTTGTCCGACTTCCCCAACGCGGTTGTCACCGACGTCGCCAGTGTCAAGGGGTCGATTGAGGCTGACCTGCGGGCGCGGGAAATCGATTTGTCCCGGTACGTCGGGTCTCATCCGATGGCAGGGCGCGAACGGGGTGGTGCGGTGGCCGCACGCGCCGACATTTTCACAGGCCGTTCCTGGGTGGTGTGCACTCGTTCGGATGCGACCAACGTCGCGATCAACATGGTGTCCGACCTCGTCATTGATTGCGGCGCAAACCTGGTTGAGATGTCGACCGACGACCACGATGCGGCTGTTGCGCTCGTGAGCCACGTTCCTCAAATCGTTGCCTCCGCGGTCGCGTCGAGCCTGATTGGCGCCTCCGACTCCGCGGTGGGACTCGCGGGCGGGGGGCTTCGTGACGTCACCCGAATTGCCGCGAGCGAGCCCAACCTGTGGCTACAAATTCTCAGTGCGAACTCCACCGATGTGACCGCGGTGTTGGCGGGAGTGCACGAACGAATCGGGGCCGTGTTGGAGGCACTCCGCGGCGATGCTCCGGCCGTAACCCTCGCCGAACTGTTGACCGCGGGAAACGCGGGGGTGGCGCGAATTCCGGGGAAACACGGACGCAGCGCTCATTTCGCCCACATCCTGGTGGTCATCGACGATCGACCCGGCCAGCTCGCCCAACTGTTGACGGACATCGGCGAATTGGGCATCAATATGGAAGACCTGCGGCTCGAGCACTCGCCCGGCTCGGCAATCGGGTTCGCCGAGGTCTCGGTTCTTGCCTCCGCCGAGGCGACGCTCGTGAGCGAGTTAGAGGTTCGCGGCTGGCGGATTGCGGGCGAGGGTCAGTGAACATCGTCGCCATCGACGGACCGGCCGGCAGCGGGAAGTCGAGCGTCTCGCGGGCGGTCGCCGCGCAAATGGGTTACGGGTTTCTCGATACGGGCGCCGCCTATCGCGCCGTGACGTGGTGGGCCCTTGACCAATCGCTCGACCCGTCCGATGAGGATGCCGTCGTCGAACTGCTCGAAGATTTCGCGTACGACATTTCCCTGGATCCCGCTGTCGACAGTGTCCGAGTCGGTCGCGTCGACGTCACGAACGCGATTCGCGAAGCGCGCATTAGCCTGGCGGTGAGCGCCATTGCCCGAAACCTGCGCGTGCGGGACTGGATGAGGGACCATGCCCGCGCGCTGGTGGAATCGTCGGCGTTCCCCGGAGTTGTCGTCGAAGGACGCGACATCACGACCGTGGTTTTCCCGAGCGCACAGACGCGAATTCTTTTGACCGCGCGCGAAGAGGTTAGGATTGGACGAAGGGCTGGCGACGTTGTCGGCCGAGATCTCGCCGAAACGACCGCATCGGTTCGCGAGCGAGATGCCAAAGATTCGAACGTCGTTGACTTCTTTACCGCCGCCCCTGGCGTGACAGTCGTCGATTCGTCGGATATGACGTTTTCAGACACGGTTTCGGCAGTCGTCGATATTGTGCGATCGAGGAGCACTCCATGAGCGACGACTACGACGAGGAAATCGGCGACCTTGTCGACCGTCTCTCCGAATTGACGGATGTCGATGCTGCACAGCGCGCGGATGCGCTTCGCCAGGGACTCGCAGACTATGACCTGGACGCCGACGACATTTCGTTGCTCGAGTCGCACATCGGCGACACGGACGAGGTCATCGAGTTACCCGCACTTCCCGTCCTCGCGATTGTCGGTCGACCCAACGTGGGCAAATCGGCACTCGTGAACCGGATTCTGGGTCGTCGCGAAGCCGTGGTCGAAGACGTTCCCGGTGTCACTCGCGACCGGGTCACCTACAAGGCCGAATGGGCAGATCGAAAGTTCACGATTGTCGACACGGGCGGTTGGGAACCGGACGCCCGCGGCATCAACGCCAGCGTCGCGGCCCAGGCCGAAATCGCCGTCGAATTGGCCGACGCTGTTCTGTTTGTCGTCGACGCTATGGTGGGTGCGACGGCGACCGACGAACGTGTTGTCACGATGCTTCGCGCGTCCAAGAAGCCGGTTATTGTCGTCGCGAACAAGGTTGATGACCAACGTCAAGAACCCGAGGCCGCTGCACTCTGGTCGCTCGGACTCGGCGAGCCGTGGCCGGTTTCGGCGCTGCACGGGCGCGGTGTCGCGGACATGTTGGACAAGGTCCTCACGGTCCTTCCCGAAATCAGCGCTGTTGCAAAGACCGAAATCGGAGGGCCACGCCGCGTCGCGATTATTGGGCGACCCAATGTCGGAAAATCGTCGCTCCTCAACAAGACGGCCGGTGAAGAGCGGGTTGTTGTGAACGAACTCGCGGGAACCACCCGTGACCCGATCGACGAGCAGATTGAACTGGGTGGCAAGGTGTGGCGTTTCGTCGATACCGCCGGAATTCGCCGCCGCCAGCACATGGCGCAAGGTGCAGATTTCTATGCGTCGCTCCGAACCGCGGCGGCACTGGAAAAAGCCGAGGTCGCCGTCGTCGTCATCGACGTCACCGAACCCATCAGTGAACAAGACATTCGCATCATCGACATGGCGCTGGAGTCGGGTCGCGCCCTGGTGCTCGCATTCAACAAATGGGACCTGCTCGATGACGATCGTCGGCGCTATCTCGAACGCGAAATTGAACAGGACCTCGCCCACGTCGCGTGGGCTCCGCGCGTCAACATTTCCGCTCGAACGGGCCGCCACCTCGAGAAGCTGGTTCCCGCGTTGGAATTGGCGCTCGAGTCGTGGGATACCCGCATCCAGACTGGCAAACTCAATGCCTTCCTCGCCGAATTGGCAGCGGCGCACCCGCACCCGGTTCGCGGTGGGCGTCAGCCGCGCGTACTTTTCGGGACTCAAGCCTCGACGAGGCCGCCCACCTTCGTCCTCTTCACCACCGGTTTTCTCGACCCGCAGTATCGACGCTTTATCGCGCGCCGGTTGCGCGAGGTGTGGGGTTTCGAAGGATCGCCCATCAACATTTCGATGCGCGTCCGCGAGCGACGCGGTCCCAAGAAGTAGCATTTCCCTGTGGCCATGCTTCCCCCTCCGCACCAACGCGATTTCGGTGATAACTGGGTTCACGGACCCAATGGCGAGCGGGTGTGGGGTATGTTCGGTGCCGCGGGTGTACTCGTCTGGAATCGCGCAACGGACAAGGTCCTGTTGCAGTTGCGCGCCGAATGGTCTCATCATGGCGGCACCTGGGGTATTCCCGGCGGTGCTCTCAAGTTCGGGGAAGACGCGGTGACCGGTGCGATGCGTGAGGCGTACGAAGAGGCGGGGGTCCCCGAAGAACTGCTCATCGCGCTGGACACGTATGTGATCGATTTGGATTTCTGGGCCTACACAACGGTGATCGTGGAAACCCGCGAACATTTCGAGCCGGCCTACAACGACGCGGAAAGCACCGACCTCCAGTGGATCACCCGAGCGGACGTCGAATCCTTCGACCTCCACCCACGCTTTGGTCGTTCCTGGCCGCTCCTCAACGACATGCTGGACCGTCATCGCACGCAGTAGTCTGGGATTCAACCGAGTTTCGCAAGGAAGTGGACCGATGACCGAGATTGACCGTGGCCGGCTCGACACGCTGTTTGACCGCGAGCGCAAACTTTTTGACACGAACCACCCTCGTTCGAAGGCGGCTTACGCCTCCGCGGAACATCTGTTTGGCCGTGTTCCGATGACCTGGATGAATAAGAAAGCCGGAGCATTCCCGGTGTACTTCGAGTCGGCGCGCGGAAACACGATTCGCGACATCGACGGTAACGAGTACATCGATTTTGCGCTGGGGGATACCGGCGCCATGGCCGGTCACGCGGCCCCCGAGGTGACCGCGGCGATCGTTCGTCACGTCTCGGATCGTGGTGGACTGACGACGATGTTGCCGACGGAAGACGCCGAGTGGGTCGGAGCGGAACTGACCCGACGATTCGGGATGGACCGCTGGAGTTTCGCGTTGACCGCGACCGACGCCAACCGCTGGGTCATTCGGCTGGTCCGCGCGCTGACGGGCCGCTCCAAAATCCTGTTCCATTCGTATTGTTACCACGGCTCGGTGGACGAGTCCTTGATTGTGGTCGGTCCGAACGGCGACTCGATGAGCCGTCCTGGGAACGTTGGGGAACCGGTCGATGTTTTGCAGACGAGTCGCGTCGCCGAGTTCAACGACCTCGACGCTCTCGAACAACAGTTGGCGCACGGTGACGTTGCGGCCGTGCTGATTGAGCCGGCCCTGACGAACATCGGGATTGTGCTGCCCGAACCCGGTTACCACGACGGCGTGCGCGCGCTCACCCGAAAGTACGGCGCGTTGCTCATCATTGACGAGACACACACGTTCAGCGCGGGGTACGGCGGGGCAACCCGAGCGTGGAATCTCGAGCCCGACATCGTGGTCATCGGAAAGTCCATCGGCGGGGGTATTCCCACCGGCGCCTACGGATTGTCGGCTGATTTCGCCGCACAAGCGCTCGCGCGTGACGACCTCGATTTGATCGACATGGGCGGCGTCGGTGGAACGCTCGCGGGCAACCCGCTGTCCGTCGCCGCGATGCGCGCGACTCTGGAGCACGTGCTCACCGAGTCGGCGTTCGACCACATGATCGCAATGTGCACCCTGTTCACCGACGGCATGAACGTGCTGTTTGATCGCTACGACCTCCCGTGGTCAATCTCGCAACTGGGGGCGCGCTGTGAATATCGGTTCGTCAGCCCCGAACCGCGCAACGGCGGCGAATCGAACGCGGCGGCCGACGGTGATCTTGAGGATTTCCTTCACTTGTACCTCGCGAATCGTGGGATTATGCTCACGCCGTTTCACAACATGGCGCTCATGTGCCCCACCACGACCGCCGAGGACGTCGCGCTTCACCACCTCGTTTTTGAACAGGCGATCAAGGAACTGCGGGCCATCGAAGCCTGAACCGTGCGCGTGAGTTGTTGGTAGGGTAGAACGGTTGCCGTGAGGCAGCGGGCTGTGGCGCAGCTTGGTAGCGCACTTGACTGGGGGTCAAGGGGTCGCAGGTTCAAATCCTGTCAGCCCGACCATGAAGAAAGACTGACCAATGGTCAGTCTTTCTTCATTTTCCTGGCCGACATGTGGGCCCCCGCCGTCCGAGAAATCGACTGCAACGCGCCAGCGTTGCGATTTCGAGCGGAGGGGCGCAGCCCGACTTAGCAGCCCGACTTAGCAGCCCGACTTCGCAGCCCGACTTCGCAGCCCGACTCCGCAGCCCGACGATGCCGAGCGGTGCAGCCCGACTCTGCGGGCGGATGGCCGTCAAGATGCTGGGTTTCCTCCCGCCACATAGACTCATCCAGTGACTGATGGGGACGATGCGCACGCCGCAATCGCTGAGGCGCGTGACGTTCTCAGGTGGGTTCATGAGCAGCTCATCACCCACAATCTGCCCCGGGAACAGTTGGGGGAATACATTGCGCCGAGTCGAGTTTTGGGCTTCCCCCGCAGTGGTCGCATGGTCAAGATTGGCGAGGTGTGGCGGCTCGGCGTGTTCCTTGTGGGTAGCGACGGCACGTTGTTCAGGGCCGGTGACACTGTTCGTTCAGAGAATGCGATGCACACTAGCCACAACTCGGCCTACAAGGCAGAGCGTGGTGGATACGCACACGCGGCGTTCCGCGCAGGTTACCAACCCGGCACCGTCGTCGACTTCGGCGCATCACAGATCACCTTGGATGTGGCGTCACTCGCCACCTCGACCGGTCCGCTGTTTGTGCGTGGCCGTAACACATTCGTTCGGTGGCGTAGGGGTGTCACCGATGACGAGGCTGTTTTGTTCAGAGAAAACATGGTCGAGCGATTGAATCTGTTACTCAACCCACCCCGGGGGTCAACCGACTAAATTTTACTTCCAACGGAATCTCGGCGTCGTGGCGTTTGTCTGTTCCCGCGCCAGTCTTTGCTATTCTTGACATTGACATGAAATCTCCTTCGAAAGGTACCCAATGACAAAACGTCTCGTTGCGGGCTCGGCATTCGCCGGACTCGCGCTAGCCACACTTCTCGCCTCTCCCGCCCACGCGCTGGACTTGGACGTGACCGGAGCCGAATTCAATTTCGCAAACCCCGGCGGTGTCGATCGATTAGCCGCAGCTGGTGTTGGGGACAATTTTTTGTACGCCAATGTTGCAACCGTCGACGGCAATCAAATCGACGCGCGGGTAACAGTCGCCGCGGTGTCGGACTCGTCGGTTGCCGAGCGGCAGTTTGCGTTCTTCGACGAAGAGGCCGTCGAAAATCACAATTTTCTTAACGGCGGAAGCCTCACAATTGGCTGCTACAGCAACCAGGAATCTCGGGATGCCTGGGATTCTGACGGATTTTACGACTACGACGAGTTCACAGAGTCTGACCGACTGCAGGAAGCCATCGTTCGTACGGTCGACCATTTTGAGGACGACGAGACCGACCCTGGAATCAACACCCGTCTCGCCCTTTGTGGGGACGAAGACAATCTTCCGCCATCGTCTTCAGCGGTAATCACTGTCGACTTCCTCGTGGCAGGTTCGCCCGTGACCTTGAACAATCTCGTGGTGAATGTCCAGGACGTGGACAGCCAGCAAAGCGTGGTTTTTTCGGCACCTAAGCCATCGTCGTTTGAGGTGACTCCAACCTCCCAACTAGAAATTTCGGATGACCTCTCTTCGACGACCTTCTATGGCGAGGAGAGTGCTTCTGACGACCCCGACTACGCGGTGGATCTCTTCTACGACGGTGTTCAGTCACTTACCTACGAATTTATTCTCCCCGAGGGCGACAGCACTGCGAGTCTCAGCGTGATGTTCGAGTCGTTCTTCAACCCCGCTGATTCAGAGGATCTTGCGCCGACAGGCCCCAACGATTCGGCGGCCTGGGCGCTTCCCCTGATTGGGTTGGGAGTGCTGACCGCTGGGTTGTTCGTGGCTCGCCGCTCGCGGTATTCCATTCGTATTTCGGACTAATTTGCAGGAGGACTAACGGTGATCATTCAGCCCTGGAAAGCCATTTCGATCACCGCCGTGCTTGTCGCTGGGCTCGTTGCAGCGACGCCTGCGTCAGCCAGCACAACGCTGTCGTTCGATTTCAACTCGCCATCGGACCTTTCCTCGAACTTCAACAGTCACGTCTCGAGTGGGCCGGTTGACTGATCGTCGACGGGCGGAATCTCTGACTCAGGATCGATTAGCGCCCCTGGATCGAACACCGCCGTCTATGCAACGAAGTCGGCCTTTAGCATCGGGCCCGTGGGGTCGACGTATGTGTTTACGTCGTTCATGAAGAGTGTGGGGAACTCTGGTTACTCGGGCATGGGATTCACGACGTCGGTTCCGACCTCAGGGAACGCGTCTGGTTACCCCTATCGGCCCAATGACGGATTGGGTCTTTCGGTCCACGGCAGCGGGTTTGTTTTCAACAATGGGGCAAGCGCGAACCTCAATGGTTACTGGTCAGATTCGTACACCAATGACCCGGGTGTAACTCGTGTGACCGCCTCCCCAGAAGCTGCTTTTCTGAACGAAGCGTCCGTGGATGACTGGTACAAGGTTGTGCTCACTGTGGTGCGCGATTCGGCGACAACCATGGACACACGAGTCGAGGTGTGGCCCAGCGACTCAAGCGGAAATCTGGACAACGTCGCCCCGGAGGCGGTTTCAGAGATAAATGACAGGACGGTAACGGCCCTACTCAACGCGCCAGTGATTTACGCCTACTTCAACTTTTCTGGCAACCGCGTGTATAACTTCGACAATTTTTCGGTGGACCTGTCGGGTGGCGCGTCAGTTATTGAGGAAGGCGCTCCCGTCGTTTTGACAGATGCCGCAGTCAATTGTGCGGCTGGTCTAGGTATGGAGGGAACAGTCACTGACGACGGTTCATCGTCGATCCTCGAGCGCGGTTTTGTGTATTCCACGAGCACTGGCCCCGACCTTTCTGACACCGTCGCGGCTGTTTCCGGCACCACTGGTTCTTATTCGTTCGAGAGTTCGACTCTGACGAACGGCACCTACTATGTCCGCGCTTACGCAATCAACGCGTCCGGGACGAGCTTCGGCTCGGAAATCTCGGTGCCTGTTGACTCCTCCGTCACCGCCGAGTGTGAATTTTCCGGCGGCGGCGGGTCGGGCGGCGGCGGGTCGGGCGGCGGCGGTGCGAATGAACTCGCCGACACGGGAATTGAACCGATGGGCGTGACCGTGACGGGCCTTGCGCTCCTCACAGCGGGCGCGCTAATTCTCGCTCGTCGCCGGAATTCCCGCCGCGAAGCAGCCCGGTTCTAACCCGCTAGCGCCCCTGCGGTCGAATCGACCGAGTGGGCTGTGCGTTTCGGCTTCCGCGGAAGTTGTTCGCCGACTGCCCGGGGCGTTCGCTGACCTTCCCTGACGCGGCGGGTCGGCCCGAGCGGTCGCGCTGTGACCGAGTGCGTTGTCCTCCGCCACCCGTTGATGATCCTCGTCCGCCCTGGGGCTGGACGACGCGGGGCGCGGGTTTGACGTAGTCCGCGACCGCACCGATTAACTTCACGACAGCGGGGGAGTCCGCAGTGACCACCTGTGGAGTGACTGCGATGGATGCTTTCCGCAACAGCGCCGCGAGGTCCTTTTTTTGAGTCGGCAGGCAGATCGTGACCACGTCACCCTCTGAACCGGCACGAGCAGTTCGCCCCGAACGGTGCAGGTACGCCTTGTGTTCCATGGGCGGATCAACGTGGATGACCAGTTCGATGTCGTCAACGTGGACGCCGCGGGCCGCAACGTCCGTCGCAACAAGCACTTTCACGCGTCCCGAACTGAACGCCTCGAGATTGCGGTCGCGCTGAGGCTGCGAAAGGTTTCCGTGCAGGTCAACCGACGGGATTCCCGCGTCGGTGAGGACCTTCGCCAGTTTCTTGGCGTGGTGCTTGGTCCGCATGAACAGAATCCTGCGACCCGTGCCCGACGCGAGGGCTTTGATGAGAGTGTTCTTCTGGTCGACATCGTTGACCTCGAAGACGTGGTGGGTCATCGCCGCAACGTGTGAGTTGACCTCGTCCACCGAGTGCAGGACTTCGTTCTGCAGGAATTTGTTAACCAGCTTGTCGACGCCGTTGTCCAAGGTCGCGCTGAACAACATGCGCTGACCACCCTCGGGCGTGGCGGACAGAATTCGGGTCACGATGGGAAGGAATCCGAGGTCGGCCATGTGGTCGGCTTCGTCCAGAATCGTGATTTCGACGGCTGACAGTTTCACGAACCCCTGCTTCATCAGGTCTTCCAGTCGACCGGGAGTGGCGACGACAATGTCAACGCCCTCCTTGAGCGTCGCGACCTGGCGGTTCTGTGAAATCCCACCGAAGATGGTCATCGAACGCAGCCCGTAGGCGTCGGCGAGAGGCTGCAGAACCGCAGCGATCTGCGTCGCGAGTTCGCGGGTCGGAGCAAGAATTAATCCCAGGGGATGTCCCGCGCGACGCGTTCCGCCGGCAAGTTCGGTGCCGAGCCTTGCGACCATCGGAATCGAAAAGGCGAGGGTTTTGCCTGAGCCTGTCTTTCCGCGGCCGAGCACGTCGCGACCCGCAAGCGTGTCGGGAAGCGTGTCGACCTGGATGGGGAACGGCGTGTCCTTGCCGTCTTTCGTCAAAACCGCGACGAGCGGGGCGGGCACGCCGAGCGTGCTGAAGGTGTGAGTAGTCACAGTGATACCAGTTTCATGAGGTGATCGCCGAGGCACAGGCGTGCGGTGGCAATCGGGTGGGCGAGCGTGCCGAGTGGCACAGTCGTTCGCCGAAGAAGAGATGTCAACCGCCGGGCGGTGAGGGATGCGTTATTCGACGCACACATCGAAAAGTTTCGAGTGCAGTGCTTTCAGTGTAGCAGGGTGCCGGTTACGGTCCGAGCAGGGCGTACATCGCGGCGATTTCGGCTGTCTGCGTTTCGATGACGTTTCGAGCCAGCGCGATGACGTCGCCGTTGGACGAGGTCGCGAGGACCGTGTCCGCCATGACAATGGCCCCTTCGTGGTGCGCAATCATGGTCATGAGGAACAACGAGTCGAAGCCCACACCGGTAATCACCGCGAGCTCGTCCATGGTCATCTGGTCCGCGAGTCCTGGCATCATCATGTTGTGCATATGGCTGTCCCCGGCGCCGGCGGCCGCAAGCCAGGACTTCATGGTGTCAATTTCGGGCTGTTGGGCGCTGCGGATCGCATCCGCCAGAGCCAGTATTTCCGGATTGTCCGTGTTGGTAAGGGCGAGATCGCTCATCTCGACGGCTTGCTCGTGGTGCACGATCATCATCTGGGCAAACATGACGTCGTCCGCGTCAAACGTCTGTTCAAACTGCGGCGCCGCCGATTCGGCAATCGGTGCGGGAAGTTCTCCGCTGGGACTGAGAAAACCGAAGACGCCGTTGGTGCAACCGCCGAGGACCAGAACGAGAGATCCGATGAGAGCGAGCGGTGCCAGTGATTTCGTCATCTGCCAATTCTAATCGCGCCGTGTTGGCGGGTCGTTCAATGCCGGAACCATCCGGGCATCATTCGCGTCCGAACGGCGGGTCGGTAGGCTGGGGTTCATCACAACTCAGGAGGGGTTTCTCGTGCCACGCGTTCCCAACGAGTCCGAGGTGTCTGACGACTGGTCGGCCAAGATCGCCGTCGCAGAAGAACTCGTACCGCTCATCGGCCGGATGTATCGCGACAACGGGATTGTGCTGTCGGTTCATGGCCGAAGCCTGCTCAATCTTTCCCCCATTGACATCGTCCGAATTCACCGCTTTGCGCGGCACGTTGACGGACACGCGCTGGACATCGAATTCACCGCCCGACTAATTCGTTCAACCATTGCGCTCAATCCGGGAAGCGCCTCGATCGACGTTGCGCGGATGAGTTCCGCCTTTCGTGCATCCGGCGACACCGACCTCGAAGCGTATGTTGGCCGCGAATTGGCCGATATTGCCCATCGCCACAGTGACAGTGTCGCTCCCGGCCGTGACGTTGTGCTCTACGGTTTCGGTCGAATTGGCCGACTCATTGCCCGAATCCTGCTGTCACGTTCCTCCGATATCGGCGGTCTGCGGCTGCGTGCCATCGTTGTTCGACGCGGCGGCACCAAGGACCTCGTCAAGCGGGCGAGTCTCTTGCGGCGCGACTCAGTTCACGGACCGTTCAACGGGTCGATCACGGTCGATGAGTCCACCAATCGAATCGTGGCCAATGGGACGTCCATCCAGATTATTTACGCGAACGACCCGGCCGCGATTGACTATGCCGAGTTTGGCATCGCCAACGCCGTGGTCGTCGACAACACCGGCCGATGGCGCGACGAGGAGGGGCTTCACCAACACCTCGACTCGGTGGGTGTCGATCGCGTGTTGCTGACCGCCCCGGGCAAGGGTTCGCTGAAAAACATTGTGTACGGCATCAACGACCACACGATCTCGGACGATGACCGTGTCATCACCGCGGCGTCCTGCACGACCAACGCGATCACGCCCGTGCTGAAGGTCATCAACGACGCCTACGGGGTTGCCTACGGACACGTCGAAACGGTCCACTCGTTCACCAACGATCAAAACCTCATCGACAACTTCCACGACGGAGACCGGCGTGGCCGCTCGGCGGTTCTCAACATGGTCATTACCGAGACGGGCGCGGCGAGTGCGGTGGCGAAAGCACTTCCCGAACTGGCGGGGAAACTCACGGGTAACGCCATTCGAGTTCCCACCCCGAACGTTTCGCTCGCGATTCTGAATCTCACCCTCGACCGAGCCGTCACGACGACCGACCTCAACACGTTTCTGCGGGATGTGTCTCTCAATTCCGAACTGCGACAGCAGATCGACTACATTGAATCCGCGGAGGTCGTGTCAACGGACTTTCTGGGTTCGCGACGCGCGGGAATCGTCGACGGCTTGGCCACCATCACGAGCGGAAATCACGCGGTCGTGTACGTCTGGTACGACAACGAATACGGTTACAGTCACCAGGTCGTTCGCGTGCTGGAGAAAATGAGTGGAGTCACGCGCCCGTCATTTCCGTCACGCGGAGGGCAGGTCTGAAGCGCTGATCGGGACGAGCACTTCGTTTCGGCGCAAAAATCCCGGCTTCCACGGCGGGTCGTAGCGCGCGAACAGCGTTGCCGCGACGGGTTCGATACCCCACTCGGAGAGCTGGCGAACAAGCTGTTCCTCGTACCCGCGTGCTCGGCGAGTGTTCCAGCCGCCGGCAAACCGAATCGCCGCAACGGCGAGCGGCGGGACAACGTGGGTCGTGACGCCGGGGCGCATCGGGTCGGGAACACGCGTGGTCCCGTTGGGAAGGACGAACGAAATGACGTGTGAGGAATCCGTGGTCGCCTCGTGAAAGACCGGCGCGGTCATGGCGATTTGAGTGTTGTCACGGTTTTCCCCGGAAATGTAGCGAACGAGTGGCCCGAATCCCATGTTCGGCGCCGTTTCAAATGTCCCGGACACCGTCACGCTCGCGAGGACGTGCTGCGCGTACTCGCGAAACTCCACGTTGCCTCGACGCGCGACGAGCCGGAACGCGGCTTCCTCGGTCACGGTGTCACCACCAGGGCGTCCGCCGTCGTGATGACGCGGGCGAACTCACCCGCCAGACTCGCTCCGTTGATTCGAGCGACCTCGTCGGCGGTGACCGTCTGACCGGCCCAGTCGACGCGGTCGTGTGTGTGGGTTGCGTCGAGGACGAAATCGACGGCATAACCGAGGTTGTCCGCCATGCGGGCCGTGGTCGAACAGCAGTGATCTGTCGTGATTCCACAGATTGTCACCGTCGTCACCCCGTTCGCGGTCAACCACTCGTGCAGGTCGGGCGCTCCGTAAAACGCCGAGTTGGTGCTCTTGGTCACGAGCAGGTCGTGTACGCCGTCGATTCCGGATTTGAAGTCGTTGCCCGGCTGGCCGGGCGCGAGAGGGGACGTGGGGGAGAGCGAGTCGTGCCGGACCAGGACGACCAGCTGCCCTTCCGCTCGCCAGTGATCGAGCAGTGCACGGATGTTGTCCTCGCAGTGGGGGTTGTTTCGATGGCCAAACACGGGGTCGTCGAACCCCTGTTGCGCGTCCACGACGATGAGAGCGTTAGTCATAGAGTTACCGTACCGCCGTCGACCCCACTGGGGAATGCACGCCCGAAATCTCCGCACGCCCCGCCCGGGTTAGGCCGCACAACCCCGAGTAGAATCACTGCATGAAGCGCACCGGAGCCGACCGCATCTGGACGGTTCCCAACGCGATTTCTTTTCTTCGTCTTCTGACGGTTCCCCTCTTCTTTTGGCTCCTCGTTTCCGGAGACTTCTACTGGGCACTGGTGGTACTGATTTTCGCTACGGCGAGTGATTTCATTGATGGATTGATTGCCCGCCGGTTCAACCAAATCACACGCCTCGGGATGTATCTTGACCCGATTTCGGACCGCCTGTTCATCGCCGCGAGCGTGCTCGCACTGGTCATCCGTGACATGATCCCGATTGTCCTGGTCGCGGCAATCCTTGCCCGCGATGTACTGTTGCTCGTTGTGTTCCTCGCCCGCCGGCTGCGAATTCAGGATGTCCCGCGCGTCACATTTGTCGGAAAAACCGGAACATTCGTCCTCTTCCTCGCGTTCCCCGTGATCGTTCTGGGGGTGGTCTGGACCGACGTCGCCCTTCCGCTGGAAGCGATCGGCTGGGTCCTGGGTGTCATCGGTGGCGTGATTTACTGGGTGGCGGGAGTCGGGTACCTGCGCGAGTTGTTGCAGACAAATCCGAGTAGCACTCCACGTCCGACGGTCTTGTAGGATTGGCGAAAAGGAGGGCCCGTGAGCGACGACGATGACAATCGGTTCAGCACCGAACACCTCGGTGATGACTTCGCCCGTCGACTCGCTGACCTCGAAGCGAGCACGTCTGCCGACGAACAGGCGGCGATCGCCGCGTTGCCATCGGGGAGCGCACTCCTTATCGTTCGCCGCGGTCCGACGGTCGGCGCCCGTTTCCTCTTGGACATTCCCCTCACGGTCGCCGGTCGTCACCCCGACGCGGATATCTTCCTCGACGATGTGACGGTTTCCCGTCGCCATGCCGAAATTGTCCGGGACGGCATCGCCTTCCGCGTCCGCGATCTCGATTCGTTGAATGGGACCTACCTCGACGGCGAGCGCACCTCCGAAGGCGCTCTGTCCGATGGCTCGGAAATTCAAATCGGCAAGTACCGCATGACGTTTTATCCGTCACGCCACGACATTCCCGCGGGTTCCTAAGCGATGGTCGCGCAGAAAACAGGCTCGGCGCCGGCAGGGCTCACCATTGGGCAAGTCCTCCAACAACTTCGGATTCAGTTTCCCGATTTGTCGAGTTCCAAACTACGATTCCTCGGCGACAACGGGTTGGTGAATCCCCACCGACTCGAGAGCGGTTATCGTTCGTACAGCAGTGCGGACGTGCATCGCATCCGCATCATTCTCGGTTTGCAGCGAGACTATTTTCTCCCGCTGAAGCAAATCGAGCGCGTTCTCGCGGACATCGATGCGGGAAAGTCGCCAACCCTGCCGGGAGGCGCGACCATTTCGGTCGACTCGATTCTGTCGCTGGAGGTTCGTTTCACGCGATCGGAGATGTTGACATCGGCCGGCGCGTCCAAGGCGCTGTTGGACGACGCGATTTCCATGGGGCTTCTTCCCGCGGCCGAAATCTACGGCGACGACTCACTCAAGACACTGACAGCGTTGGTGCAACTCCACTCCGCCGGAATCGAGCCACGGCACCTTCGGGGCCTCCGGACTCAGGCCGAAAAGGACGCCGTGATTGTTCACACCTCGGTCCTTCCGATTGTGAAAAGCGCGAGTAGAGTGAGCAAACAGAAAGCCGTGGACGTTGCTCGAGAAATTGCGACCAACTTGGAACAAGTGCGGCTCACAGTCATGATGCGCTCGATCGACGACCTCATCGGATAAGTGCGACACGCCGAGCCCCCCGGACACGGCGTCACGGGGAAAGTAAATCGCTACAGTGGGAAACATTAACGTTCAGTAAAACAGTGAAGGTTGGTTGGATATGAGTGAACTCTCGCAAACCCCCGCGGTCTCCGCCGAGGGATATCGCGGAGCGACCGCTGCATCAGCTGCGGGTATCACCTATCGGCAGCTCGATTACTGGGCGCGAACCGGGCTCGTTGCGCCGACCGTGCAGTCCGCACACGGCTCGGGTTCGCAACGGCTGTACTCGTTCCGTGACATCTTGGTGCTCAAACTTGTCAAGAGCCTGCTGGAGACGGGAATTTCGCTTCAGCAAATTCGAATTGCCGTGGACCAACTTCACGCCGAAGGAATCGACGATTTGGCCGGCACTACGCTCATGAGTGACGGGGCCTCGGTTTATCTGTGTACGTCCAGCGATGAGGTCATCGATCTCGTGAACCGCGGACAGGGAGTTTTTGGGATCGCGGTCGGGGCAATTCTTCGCGAGGTTGAAACCAACCTGGTGAACATCGACGCCATCCGCGCCAGCGACGTGGTGGACGACCTCGCGGCAAAACGGGCGTCGCGCGCCTCTTAGCCCCGAACGTTTTCCGCTGGGGCCAGTACTTTCACCAGCAACCGGTCGAAGTACCGGGCAATCCCTTGTGCCTGCTCGCCCGGCCAGCGGTGAATCGGCACGGCAGCCCCCGTTGACTGCTGGAGGGTAATCGTTTCGTCAAGAATCGGTTCCAGAATATGGTCGCCGAACAGTTGCTTCATTTCCGCGAGCCGGAAGGTGTGCTCGCTGCTGTCGGGACGGTACCGATTGATAATGACACCGGCGGTTCGCAGTCGAGGAGACATCTTGAGACGCATCGCGTGAAGCGCGAGAAGTGTCCGGTGTACGGCGGTGACAGAGAAAAGCCCGGGTTCGGCGATAATCACGACCGAGTCGGCCGCGGTCCACGCGGTCTGCGTCAACCCGTTAAACGAGGGCGGGCAGTCGATGAGGACGAGGTCGTACTGGCTTTCAATTGTCGCGAGCGCCTCTTCCAACTTCCACAGTTCCTGCTTGGTGGGTGCCGGTTTGTCATGTGACGAGACGGACGGGGATCCCATCAACACGTGCACGGGGACGTCGTCGGGACCGCACCACGAACTCGGCACAACCGCCTGGCGCACGACGGAGCTCGACGAGTTGGTCAACACTGAGTCGATGGAATAGCCGTGCGACGATCGCGAGGCGAGAGCGGACGAGACGTCGGACTGAGGGTCCATGTCGATGACGAGGGTGCGAAGACCCTGTGCAAACGCAGCTGATGCTAAGCCCAACGTGACGGTTGTCTTGCCGACACCGCCTTTGAGGGAGCTCACACAAATCACCTGCACAATCTCCACCTTAGCCGTCAAGTAGTCTGGAACCCGTAGGGACGAAAACGATTCCTGGGGAAACAGATGGTGAACTGTGTTCGCAACGATTCGGGTCACCAACCGCGGTGAAAACGCCATTCGCGCCTTCCGAGCAGCGTTCGAAATGGGCGACCTGCTCGTGGTTCTGTCCTAGCCCCAACCGCTGTCGCGCTTGTCGGTTAGACTGGAAAGAGACGTGAGAAAAGAAGTGAGGAGTCACTGTGGTTGAACGCAAGCGACCCACGAGCGCGGGCAAAACGAACGCGCGTGGCAAGGAACCCCTCGTCGACGACGCCTCGGCTATTCCCGACGCCGTGATTGACGGAGTTTCTATTGACGTGCCGGTATCTGCGGAAACCTCGCTGCTCGTCTCGGCAACAACGGATGCCGAAGCGATGTATTCGAGGCGTCACACGGGCGTTTCGAGCACCCCCGAGCCCTCCTCGATGTTGACGGATGATCGCCTGCTCGATGTGCGGGTAAAACAGGATGCACCGATCGGTTGGTACCAGCGCCCCATTTACGAATTGACATTCCACACCGTAAATCTGGGGGATTCGCGTCGCGCGCGCACGCGCAAGGCGTTGATTTCGCGAATCATGACTCCGTTCAACGGGGACACCCGGTACGTCCCGGTTCTGACGCGCAAGGGTGGCGTGGGAAAGACCACGACGACCACGCTCCTGGGCATGGCGCTGGCGCAGTATCGCGAGGACCGCGTGATCGCGATTGATGCGAACCCCGATCGGGGAACCCTGGCCGAACGAATCCCACGAGAGACAAAAAACACGATTCGAACTGTTGTGCAGAAAGCGCCATCAATCGGGTCGTTCACGGACTTCACCGAGTTCATCAGCCGCGACGTCACTCGACTTCACGTGTTGGCGTCCGACCCAGACCCCACTCTCGCCGATGCATTCGACGAATACGACTACAACGTGGTCGCGGATGTGGCGTCGCGCTACTACTCCTTGATTTTGACCGACTGCGGAACGGGAATCGTTCACTCGGTGATGCGGCCCATCCTGGCCCGCGCTAACTCGCTCGTCATCGTGTCGGGCGGCTCGATTGACGAAGCCCGATTGGCATCGGAAACGTTGTCGTGGTTGGAGTCCAATGGCTACGCCGATGTCGTTCGGAACTCAATCGTGGCGTTGAATACCGCCACCCAGGGAACGATGCTCGTCAAACTCGACGAGATCGAGAATCACTTCCGTTCACGGGTTCGCGACGTTGTTCGAATTCCCTACGACGCCCACATCGCAGCCGGTTCGGTTATCACATGGTCAAAGCTCAACAAGATAACTCGCGATGCCGCCGAGCTGTTAGCGGCGCTCGTTGCTGAGGGAATGCCTTCGACCGAGTAATGGCCGTTCGTGAGATTCGGCTCTTCGGCGACCCCATTTTGCGCAGCGTCGCCGACCCGATCACTCGGTTTGACGGGACGGTCGATTCCCTCGTGAAAGACCTCGTGGACACGGTCGCGATTCCGGGTCGGGCGGGGGTCGCCGCTAACCAGATCGGTGTGGGTCTTCGGGCTTTTAGTTTCAACGTCGACGGTCGTGTCGGATACCTGATCAATCCCGTGCTCGACGAAGTCCGCGGGGACCCGGTGCTCACCGAGGAAGGGTGCCTCTCGGTACCCGGTTTTAGTTTCCCGCGTCAACGTTTTCCGTGGGCGCGGGTGACCGGCGTCGACGTCCATGGCGACCCCGTCTCGGTCGAAGGGGACGGTCTGTTGGCGCAAGCCCTCCAGCACGAAGTGGGACACCTTGACGGTGTGTTGTATATCGAAGGGCTTGAACCGGACATCAAGCGAGTCGCGATGCGCGAGATTCGAGCGGCGGAGTGGTTCCGTGATTAGCCGTCACACGAGGCGGGCACTGTCGACCTCGAACTTCACGTCCCTCGGATCTGATGGCTAGGCTGAAGCCGTGTTCTACTGGCTCGTCAAAAACCTCGTCCTCGGCCCGATCCTGCTTCGGGTTTTTCGTCCGTGGGTAAAAGGCCTCGACAATGTACCCACGACGGGCTCCGCAATTCTCGCCAGCAACCACCTTTCATTCATCGACTCGGTGTTTCTCCCGTTGGTTCTCAAGCGTCCCGTGGTTTTTTTAGCAAAGTCCGAATATTTCACGGGCAAGGGAATCAAGGGACGGTTTGTTCGGTGGTTTTTCACCTCGTCCGGACAATTGCCCATCGATCGTTCTGGTGGCAAAGCCAGTGAAGATGCGTTGAACACGGGGATTGCCGTGCTCTCGACCGGAAAGCTCTTGGGAATTTACCCGGAAGGCACTCGAAGCCCGGATGGGAAGCTGTACCGTGGGCGAACGGGTATCGCCCGGATGGCGCTGGAGGCCAGAGTTCCTGTCATTCCCGTCGCGATGATCGACACCGAGAAAGTGATGCCGATTGGCGCACGAATGCCGAAAGTTCAACGAATCGGAGTGGTGTTCGGGCAACCACTCGAG
>JAULYU010000168.1:0-3239 GCA_032117735.1 Microbacteriaceae bacterium | reverse complement strand
GCGCTCCGGGTCTCGAGGTGATCATCGACTCGACCGCCGTGAGCGGCACGTCGGCGCTGTCCGACCTCGCGTCCGCGGTGGGTGTTCTCCCGGCGGAGCGCCTCTGCCTCGACTCAACCGATGTTTTGGGCGACTAGTCCCCCCGCCCCTCGCCCAACCCCTGCCCCACCCCTGCCCCACCACCTGTTTTTTCACACCTTTTGGGCCGTCCCTCCTGTTTCTTCACACCTTTGTGCTCAACAGACCCAGATCCGAGCGAAAACGGCGGATTGTGTGAAAAAACAGGTGGTGAGGATAGGGGTGCTGGGGTGCTGGGGTGCTGGGGTGCTGAGATGCGGGGATGGGGCGGGCAGGCTAGCCGAGGCCGAGCAACTTGGACGAGATGCCGCCGGCGGCCCGCAAGGCCACACCGCCGCCGTGTCCCGCCTGCGGGAAGACGACGCGACGGTCGCGCGCCTCGGTCAGCGCATCGCGCAGCACCGTCAGCGCCGAGTGCTTGGGCGCCCACAGGTAGAGCGACAGGGCGCCGGGAATCGAGTTCACTTCGTTCACGAACAACTCGCCCTTCTTCTCGTCCAACAACAGGTCGACTCGCACCAGACCCGTGAGGCGCGTGACCTCGGCGACCGCGCGGGCAAGTTCCGCCGCGCGCGTATGGATCGCGGTGGGATAGTTGGCGGGAAACTCGCGCGGCGCACTCGTGAGCCCCGCGTCGGAACCGGCGCCTCCGGCCAGATATTTCTCGGCATAGGAATAGAGTCCCGCAGTGTCACCGCCGCGCAGCGGCTTTTCGAGGTCCGTCAATTCGAGGGTGGGGAACGTGCGGAAGCCCATGTTCAGGTCGACGAGGTTCGGCAGATACGGCTCGAGCACGGCACCGTTTTTCAAGTGAGGACTGTTCACCGCGAGCGCCCGCGCCGAGGGAAGGTCCTCGGCGATTTCAATCCCGATGGACGACCCGCCGAACCGGGGTTTCACAATGTAGGGGCCGGCGAAGCCGGGCTCCGACTCCGGCGACACGGCCCGGCGGGCGAGGGTCGGAATCCCGGCCACCTCCATCAGACCGGCGAACGCCAGTTTGTCCATGCCCACGGCACCCGCAAAAAGAGTCGAGCCGGTCGCGGGGATTCCCATGGCGTCGAACAGTGCCGCGGCCCCGCCGCCTTCACCGGTTCCGCCGTGGAAGCACAACAGTGCAGCATCGATGTCGAGCGCGCCACCGCCAAACGATTTCTTCGACACGAAACCCGCTTCCGGAGCGAGTCGCACCTCGAGTGATTTCGCCGACTTCGGTGCACCCTCGAGGTAATCCTTGGCTTCGGTTCCATTCGGGACAAGGAACCATTCGCCGGACGGCGCCCAATAGATAGGGTGAACCGTGTCTCCACCGTCCGTGAGAACGCGCTCAGCCTGCAGCCCGGTCAGAATCGAGATTTCGTGCTCGGGACTCGGCCCGCCAAAAACCACGGCCCAGGGGCGTGAGGCGTTCATCGGATTCCCGTCTGGCTCCCCTGCCCCGGAAGCCGCTTACTACGCGTAATGATCGGGCAGGTCGTTTTCGACAAGAATAACGCCCGAAGCGCCCGCGCTCGCGAGGGCGGCGGTCATGGCGGCGGTTCGGCTGGGGAACAGTTGCGCGCCCGGGTGGCCCGAGACGAGTGCGTTACGGTTCGTGTACCCGACAACAAACAGTTCCGCGCCGACGGATTTCACCTGCGCCGCGAGCGCAGCATTGCGTTCGACCTGCAGGTGACCGAGTTCGATCATGCCGGGCGTGACGACGATGAACGGGCCCCGGCGTTCTTTCGCCATCGCCGCTCCGCCCTGAACCGCGCGCGCCGCACCCACCGGGTTCGCGTTATACGAGTCGTCGATGATGATGGCTCCGCTCGGAGCCGTCTGTGATTCCGCGCGATGAGCCGCCGTCGGCAGCGTGCCGAGCCGAGGCGCCATGAGCGCGAGCGGCACGTCCAGTGCGTGGGCGATTCCGACCGCGACGGCGACGTTGACCGCGTGTCCGACACCGGAAATCGTGACGGGGACGGTTTCCGTGCCGATCGTGACGGTACCCCGTTTCGGATCCACCGTGACGTCCGCCGCAGCACCGGCGCCGCTGACCCGGATGACGCGCTTTCCCTGCGACGCGCATTTCGTCGCGAGCGTCGCCAGGTCGGGGTCGTCAATGGGCAACACGACGGTCGGGGCGTTCTCGACGATTTCGCTCTTGGCCCGAAGAATCGCCGCGCGACTTCCCATTCGCTCTAGGTGCGCCTCGCCGATTGTCGTGATTGCGGCAATGTCGGGGGGGAACGATTTCGACAGTTCCCGAATCTCCCCCTCACCAAAAATACCCATCTCGGCGACAAAAATTTCGGTGCCGGGGGTCAATTTGTCGTTGACGGCCCGCGCGAGTCCCATCAGGTTGTTGAACGACGCGGGGCTGGGCACGACCGAATATTTGACAGCCGCAAGGTGCGCGATGTACCCCTTCGTCGACGTCTTGCCGTACGAGCCGGTCACCGCCACGACGCGGGGAGCCACCTGGCGAAGCTTCTTTTGCGCCGCAACAAGCCACTTGTTCGACAGCGCCTTTTCGATGGGCGCGGCGATGACGAGAGCGAGGTCCATGACGACCGGAGCGAGGAACGCGTACACGACGATTCCGTAGGTCAAACTGAGAGCGCTGATACCGGCGAGGGCGACCCAGGACAGTGCGAGCCAGATCACGGCGAGACGACGGAGTCGAGCCGTCCACTGCAGCCGGGACGAGGTCCCGCGAAAGCGCAGTCCCCACGGCCACCAGATGACGACGAGGGCAATCGCCACGGGCACTGCGACGACCCGCCACTCGGCGTCGTCGGAGACCACCGGGGCCGCGAACTCGAGCACGGCCGCAACGATGATGGGCCACCAGGACACGGGCCGGGCGGTTCCCCAGCCGAGCGCGATTCGCCGGGTCCAGCCGGCAACGTAGTGCTCCCTTTGGGCGACGCGAAGCCACTTCACTCCCACAACCATCGGCAGGATCGCCACGAGTGCCCAGAACACGATGTCGCTCACGCGAGTGCCTCCTCTACGGCCGCCCGGACGGCGACGCCCAATTTCGGGGTCAACAGGTGCGCCTCGTCGGGTACAACAACCCAGCGGGCGCCGCGGATTCGTTCGGCCGCGACTTTTCCGGCCGCGGTGGGTGCCGCGGTGTCGTGCTCGCCCCAGACCAACCACGTCGGTGCGGTGAT
>JAULYU010000167.1:0-6263 GCA_032117735.1 Microbacteriaceae bacterium | reverse complement strand
GATTTTTTGTCGCCGGGTCTCGTGACGCCAAGTCAGCGCAAGCATTCGCCCGTGTCGAAGTCGAATCGCGCGGTTGGGGTGAAGAACAATTCACCTGCCTCGTCGACTTGTGGAATCGAGAATCGAGGTGGAATTTCCGCGCCGAAAACCCGTCGAGCGGCGCCTACGGAATCCCGCAGGCTTTGCCGGGCAACAAGATGCGTTCGGCGGGAAAAGACTGGCGGGAAAATCCACAGACTCAGATTCTCTGGGGATTGACCTACATTTCCGAACGGTATTCCACCCCGTGTAAGGCGTGGGGACACAGCGAAAAGAACGGCTGGTACTGATGGGCCGCCGCAATCGTCCCAAGCGAGACGAGGTGTCCTCGATTGACATCACCAGCACGTCGGGTCGTCGTCGAACCGAAATCAAGCGCGGCGACGAGTGGGTGGTACAGGACATCACTCCGGCGCGAGCGATCAAAGAATACGTGTGCCCCGGGTGTGTCATCCTCATCGCGGTCGGCACGCCGCACGTGGTCACCTGGCACTACGAGGGGCTGTTCGGGGAAGAGGCGGCGGTCCGCGATCGTCGACACTGGCACTTCTCGTGTTGGACGATGTACTGATGACTGAAATTCGCAGCACGACCGAACTACCCGCGCGTCGACGGGACATTGAACTGAAGACAGAGGACGGGTTGGTTCTCGTCGGCGAGTTGTCTCTGCCCGACAACGCCGATCCCGAAGGAACGGTGGTGTTCCTTCACCCGCTTCCCACCGGAGGCGGCTATATGGACTCGCACATCATTCGGAAAGCCGCACTTCGCCTGCCGGCGATGGCCGCGATCGCTGTGCTGCGTTTCAACTTTCGCGGTGTAACGTCGCCACGCGGAACGTCCCAGGGTGTCTTCGGTGAAGGAATCGACGAGCGAATGGATCTCGAGGCAGCCGTCGAGTTCGTTCGCACCGAGGGGTTGCCCACGCCGTGGCTTGTGGGTTGGTCGTTCGGAACCGAGGTGGCGCTGAACCACAGTCACAACCTGGATGTTGCCGGACTGATTCTGTTGTCCCCGCCTCTTCACCGCACCAGTGTGGCGACACTCGAACGCTGGAACGACAACACAACGCCCATCGTTGCGGTGATACCTGAGCGGGACGACTACCTTCAGCCCGCCGAGGCGCGCGAGCGATTCGCGGTGGTTCCGCGAGTCGACATTGTCGAGGTCGAGGACGGTCGGCACCTGTGGGTCGGAGAAAAACAGGCGTCGCGGGTGTTGTCCGAGATTGTTGAGCGGGTGAATCCGGCGGCACTGCCGCTGCCCACCACCTGGCCCTAGCGTTCTTGTTGCGCGGGGATGATGACTTGGCGCACGATGATGAGAACCGAGGCGGCGAACGGAATCGCGACGATCGCACCGAGGACGCCCATCAAGGCCCCACCGGCGAGAGCGGCGATGATGACCAACACGCCGGGAACTTTCACCGCGCGATTCATGATGTACGGGCCGATCACGTAGGCCTCGATCTGAAGGTAAACGAGGTAGTACACCGCGACCCAGATGGCGGTCATCGGGTTGGTGGGGTCAACGAGCAACTGTGTCACCACAATGAGCAGCGAACCGGTGATGGTTCCGACGAGGGGAAGCAGCGAGAACACGAGCGCGATTAGTGCGAAGAGCGCCGGGAATTCCGCACCGATGAGGGACATGGCGATGAAACTCAACACTCCGTTGGCGAGACCCTGGGACCCTTGGCCGATCACGTATTTTCCGACCGCATCGACGACCTGATTGGCGATGCTAACGAAGTTCTCGCGTTTCGATGCGGGGACGAGGCGGAACATCGCGCTCGTGAGGGCGGGTAACGAGATGACCAGATAGATGGTCAGCATGAGGGTGAGGAAGGCGCCGAGAATACCGTTGGCAAATCCCGCTCCGACCGAGAGCACCCCTCCGCCGATGTTGGCGAGGTTGGCCGGGTCACTGAGGAACGCGACAACACTGTCGACTGTCTTTTGAACGTTCAATGTTTCGACCGGGATGATGGACTGCAACGCCGCAATCATTTCCCCCAGCGAGTTGTAGGACGTCAGGAATTCGAGGATCGAGTCGTACAGGTTTGTGACCTGTTCGACGATGACCGGAATCAGAGCAAAAACGAAGCCGGCGAATAAACCGAGGACGCCAACGACAACCGTGACAATCGCGAGGGGTCGAGGAAATTTCCGTTTGACGAGGTTCCGTACAATCGGGTCGAGCCCCAGTGCAAGAAACAACGCAAACCCGACATAGGTGATCACCGTGGCGAGCGTGGTGACGGCGCTTCCAATCAGAAGCGCAGTGAGGACACCGAGTCCTCCGAGCAACCCCAATCGGAACGCACCGTGAATGGTCATGACTTCGGCGTTTTCGCTGCCGCCTTAGGGGTGACCAGCGATTTCGCGGCGACACTAACCGCCTTGTTCAGGTCGCCGATGTACGCGGCAATCGCGTCGCGCTCGGCCGCAATCTCGGCGAGGCGCTTGGCCGCGTCGTCCAGGGCAACTTTTGCTTCGGTGCGCGCCGCGGCCACAATCTGGCGCGCCTTTGCGTTCGCCGCATCAATGGTGGAACGGGCCGCTTCTTTGGATTCGACAATCGCCATTTCGCGGATTTTCAACACTTCCGGTTCGAGCCGATTGTGTTCTTTTTTGAGTGTAATGAGGTCTTTTTGCAGCTTGGTGAATTCCGTGTTGGCGGCTTTCAGATAGGCCTCGTTTTGCCCCATGATGTCGCGGTGTTCCTCGAGGAGCTTCAATTCGGCTTCGTGTCGGCGCGCGGACACTTCGGCGATGAGGTCCAGTTTCTGGCGGTCTGCTTCGGCAATCAATCGCGTGATCTCGGCGCGGGCTTCGTGCGCCTCACGGTCGAGCACAATCCGTTGTTCGGCAATTTCGCGGTCGAGCAGGGCCTTCTTTTCCGACATCTCGCGCTGGAGGGTGGCCCGAGCAGAGGCGGCCTCGGTCGCGGCGCTGCCCCGAACTCGGGTCGCTTCGCGAATCGCCTCGGTCCGCATCGTTTCCACGTCTTTCTCGGCGATGGCGGTGATGTTTTCGGCGTCAATTCGAGCAGCGCTCGTTTCATAACGGGCTTTTTCTTCGGCCGCGGCCACGAGGGCTTCGGCGCGGGCGGTGGCGTCGTTCAGGATCTGATCGGCCTCAATCCGCGCGTCCGCAACAGTTCGCTGCGCCTCGATGTCCGCTTTTGAAATTAGGACGGTCGCCTGTTCCTCGGACGTGCGAAGCACCATTTCGAGTTTCGTGCCGAGCCCCGAATAGGTTGGGATGTCTCCTTCGCCCAGACCCTTTTTCCCGCCAAGGCGAGCGAGCTCGGTTGCGAGTTCGTTTCGTTCCGTGGTCGCGGCGATGATTTCGCGCCGCAGGTTTGCGATTGCTTTGTCCACGTCCTCGCGCGAATAGCCGCGCATCACAACGGGAAAACGTCCATCCAATGCCATGTGCCCTCCTAGAGCTACTCGCCTAGTTTAGCCATGTGGACCGACACTGAGTAATTCGCTCGGGGTTGGGTAGGGAAACGGTCGGGTAAACTGGTGTTTTCGGCGAAGGGAGCATCGTGCGGTTCATCGTGTCTCTCATCCTCTTCGTGGTGTCAGCAATCATGATTGCCACGGGAATGCTCATCCACTCGGTCTTTCTTCCGAAGTCCACCATCTCACAGTCGATTACTTTGGGTAACCCGGCTCCCGTGACGATTATTGACACCACGTCACTTAACCGTATCTCGTCAACCCAAACCATCTCGGTGCAGGGCGGCGCCTCGGGAACGGTCTACCTCGACAACCCTGACGGCGCCCCGACGGCCACCACCGCGCAAAGCGAACGAATCGTGTTGGCCTGGGGCCGCAAGCCCGATGTGATGGGATTCATCGGCAACGCGTCGTATCAAGAGATTATTGCTCGGGGCGAAGAAGGAACTCTGGTCGCAAAAAAAGTTGTCGGCACCGAGATCGCAATTCCCGACCCCGCTGGTTCCGACATGTGGTTGGAGGAGTTCGAAGCAGAGCAGTTCCTCGCGCGCGATGTGACCACCCCGAAAGGGAACCTCCTCCTCATTGCGACGGACGGCGCCTTGCCCGCGCCGAAGTTGCTCACCATTACCTGGAAGATGGACGTCGATAACTCGGTGCCTACGAACCTGTTTTACGGGGGGTTGATTATTGCCATCGTCGGCGGAGTGTTCTATTACCTGGGTTGGTGGGCCGATCGACGTAAACATCGCCACCGCCAAGGACGGATGCCGAGGCGACCGCGCCCACCGCGCTGGCGTCCCGCGCGCACACCACTCGCCCCGCGGCGCCGTCACGGGCGCCGCGCTCTCCCGTTCGTCGCAATCCTGCTCGCTCTGCCTGTCGCGCTGTCCGGCTGTTCGATTTTCCCGTCTCCCTTCGTTGCGCCGATTCCCACGTCCCCGGCGATGCCTCGCGGTGTCGCGGTGACCGCGGCACAGGTCGACCTGATCTTGACGAAACTTCGAGCCACGCTGGCTACCGCCGACGAGCAACGCGCCGAAAATATCGCGGCCACACGACTCGAGGGCTCGGCCCTGCGGTTCCGCTTGGCGCAATACAAGGTGCAGAACGGAGACAAGGACCTGGGAGCGACATTTGCCATCCCCGAGGGCCGAGTGCGCTTGCTGCTGCCACAACGCACCTCAGAGTGGCCGCGTTCGGTGTTCGCGGTGATCGACGATGGAACGGACTCGACGGCACCGTCTGTCGCGGTGGTATTGACACAGGCGACCGCTCGTGACAACTACAAGTTGACCTACAGCGTTGCGCTCGAGCCGGGCGCCGTCATCCCCTCGGTTCCCGGAGCGGAATCGGGAGCGGCCGTGATTCGAGGAGAAACAGAGTTGCTCAGTGTCACGCCGACTCAAGCGGTTGAACACTACGGAGACCTTCTCATCAACGGTGACAAGAGCCCCTATTTCGCGGCGTTCGACCCGGATTCTCTGCAGGAGCAAATCGGGGCTGAAGCAAAGACGAAACGCGCTCGCGATTTGGGTAAGACGGCTCGGTTCAGTTGGGAAGACACCATCACCAATGATGTGCCTCTCGTATTCGCGACGGCCGACGCCGGGGGGATCGTTGCCGTCACGCTGCAAGAATCCGAGACCGTGAAGCCCGTCAGCGCGGGAGCCGCAATCACGGCGACCGGTGCGGTCAAGATTCTCGCCGGGGTCACCAGTTCGATGAAGGGCATCCAAGCGGACTATCAATACCAGTTGCTGTTCTATATTCCGGCACTCGGTTCCACGGAAAAGATCCGATTACTCGGATACTCCTACGCGCTCACCTCCGCTCGAAAGCTCGGCCGGTAGTTCACGCCGAAGGGGACAACGGTGGCGTACTTTGACTATGCGGCGACCACGCCCATGCCTGAAGCCGTCATCGACGCCTGGACCAGCGCGGTGCACCAGCGCGGGAACGCGTCGGCGACTCACCGCGACGGTCAAAAGTCGCGACTGCTCTGGGAGGAGGGTCGCGACAAGATCGCCGCGGCAATCGGCGCACTTCCGTTCGACGTGACCCTGACCGGTAGCGGAACCGAAGCCATCAACCTCGCCATCAAAGGGCTCTTCTGGGGGCGTAACGGAACCCCCGCCTCCCGCGCGGCGGGTACACCGCTGCCGCGGCCCCGAGTCCTCACAACCGAGGCCGAGCATCACGCGGCGCTCGATGCGGTCAATTGGCTCGCCCAGGCCGAAGGGGCGATTGTCGACTTCGTTGGCGTCGATGAAGAAGGAACGGTCGACCTCGACGACCTTCGGGCCAAACTCGGACCCGACGTTGCGCTGTTCACCACGCTGTGGACCAACAACGAGGTGGGCACAATCCAACCCGTCGCGGATATCGTGGCCGCGGCGGCTGCGGCGGACGTTCCGGTGCACCTCGACGCCGTAGCAACCCTCGGGTACACGCCCATCGATTTCGCATCCAGTGGGTTGGCCGCGCTCAGTGTCTCCGCCCACAAGGCCGGCGGACCCGTCGGCGTGGGTGCACTCGCAGTGTCCCGCGCCTGGCCCATCGTCCCGCTCATTCACGGCGGATCCCAGCAGCGACTCCGCAGCGGCTCGCTCGACGCCGCGGGTGTATTCGCGGCCGGCGTCGCCGCCGAACTCGCAACCGCCGACCTCACCGCCACGGCCGCTCGACTCGAGACCCTGCGCGATCGACTGGCGACCGGCATTCTGGCGACCATTCCCGGCGCCGTGTTGCGCGG
>JAULYU010000166.1:0-7729 GCA_032117735.1 Microbacteriaceae bacterium | reverse complement strand
GGGCCCGCGCCGAGGGAAATCAGGTGGGGTACGAAACCATCGCCGCCGCGGGCCATCACGCCTGCACGTTGCACTGGATTCGCAACGACGGCCCGGTCCGCGACGGCGACCTCGTCCTGATGGACGCAGGGGTCGAGGTCGAAAGTCTCTACACCGCCGACATCACCCGAACGTTCCCCGTCAATGGCCGCTACAGCGAAACACAGCGGCTCGTGTACGACGCGGTTCTCGAGGCCGCCGATGCCGCGTTCGCGGTGGTCAAACCAGGAATCGTGTTCCGCGAGGTGCACGCTGCGGCGATGGCGGTCATCGCACGTCACGTGTCCGAGTGGGGTTTCCTCCCCGTCCCGCTCGACGAATCGCTCGCCGAAACCGGACAGCAGCACCGGCGCTACATGGTCCACGGCACCTCGCACCACCTCGGATTAGACGTCCACGATTGCCCACAGGCTCGAAAAGAGTTCTACAAAGACGGGATCGTTCGCGAGGGAATGGTGTTCACGATTGAGCCGGGGCTGTACTTCCAGGCGGACGACCTCACCGTTCCGGAACGCTTTCGCGGAATCGGTGTGCGGATTGAGGACAACATCGTGGTCACCGCGACGGGTGCTGAAAACCTGTCCAGCGGTATCCCTCGAACCGCGGACGCGGTCGAAGCCTGGGTGCAGGGCCTCCGCTAGGGCACTGCGATTTCCCGTGCAGCCTCAACGACCGCATTCCCGTCGGAAGGGTTCTCCCAGGAACTCGTCGCGACCTGAATCCAAAGGTCGGTGAAACGCAGGTTCAGCTCCCAGCGCGGAAACTCGTTGGTCTCACTCTGGGCACGGTAGATGAAATAGGCCGCATCCTCGGCCACGTCGGGAACGTCAATCGGTTCGAGTCCGCCCGATTCCCACAATCCACTCGCCTCGGTCCACAACTCATCCGTGACGGGGACCCAATACACAATCACTCCCCCGTCGGTATTCGGGGGTCCCCACGCGCACGCGATTCCACCGTTGTCGAGCGCAAGTTTCAGGTCGGTTCCGTCGGCGGGTTCCCACGGCGGTGTGACATCGATTGCACCGGGGAAGCCAAGACCGTCAATGAGTTCGACCATCGAGGGCAAATCACAGGACGACGGGATTATTGACGCCGGCGGTTCTGGCGCAGCGGTCGGTGACACGACCGGTTCGCTCGGTGCGGTGACATCGGGAGTCGGTGTGGGTGCGCAACCCGCGAGTACCACTGCAAGGGACGCGGCGAGAAAAACCCGAGCGAATGTCGTCATGTCGCCATGCTAACCCCGTCGGGGTTACACCGACAAGGGGATGGAGGTGCGTCCCCGCGGGGTCGCCGACTCGATCACCCGATCGACGATGTCCGCGAATGCGCGAACGGCGGGGTCCGTGGCGTCACCGAGCGCGAAGGGAAGACCGCTGTCCCCCGCCGCAATCACCGACGGGGTGAGGGGGATGCTTCCCAACAACGGGACGTCGAGACGCGACGCCACATCGGCGCCACCGCCCTGCCCAAACATCGCGTGAGTGACGCCGTGGTCGTCCGTCCAGTCGCTCATGTTTTCGACGACTCCGATGACTCGTTGTCCCAGCTGGCGCGCGACGAGCCCGGACCGCTCGGCGATATCGCTCGCGCTGCCCTGTGGGGTGGTGACCACCAATACGTCCGCGGTGGGGACCAACTGTCCGAGCGAAATCGCGACATCGCCCGTCCCCGGTGGAAGGTCGCAGACGAGCACATCGATGTCACCGAAATGCACGTCGGACAAGAACTGGTTGACCGTGCGGTGCATCATCGGGCCGCGCCACGACACGGGAGTGTGTGGGTCGACAAACATTCCGATCGAAATCACTCCGACGTCAAACGCTCTCGGCGGCAAAATCATGTCGTCAACCTTGGTCGGTTTCTCGTCCGCGATTCCGAGCAGTCCCGGAATCGAAAACCCGTGCACATCGGCGTCAAGCAGACCAACGGAGAGCCCCCGGGCGGCGAGCGCCACGGCGAGGTTAGCCGCGACCGTCGATTTCCCGACACCGCCCTTGCCGCTCGACACCGCGATGACGCGAGTGAGCGAATTCGGACCGAAACGGTCCTCGACCGTTCGACCACCGTGCAATCGCGCGGACAGCGCGCGCCGCGCGTCGTCGCTCATGACACCGAGGGTGACGTCAACCGCGTCCACCCCCGGCACCGAAAGCGCTGCCGCGCGTACCGCGGAATCGATATCCGATTTCTTCGGGCACCCCTCGATTGTCAAGAGCACCCGCACCAGAGCGGTCGATCCGTTCAGCTCGACCGCGTCGACCATACCGAGGTCAGCAAGAGTGCGTCGCAGTTCGGGATCGACAACGGCGCCGACGGCCTCGCGAATGAGTTCAGGGCTTGTCATTGCGGGCCGGGCTGTTGTCGAACTCACGTTCCCAGCGTACCTTCGGGGTGAGAGAATGAAGACGTGACGACTCCCAGCCTCTTTGCTCGCCGGAAAGCACAGCCCGACATTCCGCGGGGCGATGTTCTCGTGTCCGCCGACACCTACGCCGAAGCCCAGGGCGTCGTGAATCGTCTTGCCCGCGCCGACTACGCGGTCACCGATATCGCCATCGTCGGGCGCGACCTCGTGACGGTAGAGCGCGTGACCGGCCGTCTCACCTATGCCCGCGTGGCACTTCGCGGTGTTCTGAACGGAGCCTGGTTCGGTTTGTTCTTCAGTCTCATGCTGAGCCTGGTCAGCGAATCATCGTCGACAAACCTTGTCCTGCCCGCTGTCGTCGCAATCGGGGCGGGAATTGGCATGCTGATTTCCCTCGCGACGTATTCCATCCGACGCCGTCGACAGGATTTTTCCAGCGTCCAGCAGGTGATTGCCTCCCGATACGAGGTTCTTGTACCCGCCGGAACTCTCACCGCGGCGAAACAGGCCCTCGCCGAATCGCCGCCGCTGACGAGTTAGGTCGACTCACCGTCAAAGGGCGTCGCCGCATTCGTGGTCTTCGGGCGCACCGACGCGGGACGCATCGGTGTTGAGGTGGTGGGTGTGTCCGTCAGGGCGTCACGGATTATTCGCCGGGGGTCGTACTGTCTCGGGTCCAACTTTTTCAGCTCGGCGAGGCCGATGTCGTCACCAAACTCGTCTTTGAGACGGGTTTCCGCCCCGCGCGCCATGTCCCGAAGCCGAGTGATGAGCCGGGCAAATTGCGCCGCGTAACCGGGGAGACGATCGGGGCCGACGACGAGCAAGGCAATCAACCCGATGAGGAAGAGTTTCTCGATGGTGAGCCCGAACGACATGTGCTCAGAATAACGCGGAAAACCCATAGAGTTTAAACACTCGAGGGAAAGGGGCCCGGATGCTCGATGCAGGTCTGGTGTCCTCGTGGACCGAAAACTATGTGACCGAGCCCGCTCCGATTCGCGCCGCCCGAAACGCATCTCTGGAACACGGCGTCGAGCCGATCACCCCCGCTATGGGTTCCTTCCTCGCGTCTCTCGTGGCCTATTCCAACGCCCAATCAATCGTCGAGATTGGCACGGGATTGGGAGTCGCCAGTCAGTGGCTCCTCGCCGCTAACTCGGAGTCTCACCTGACATCGATCGAAAAAGATGTCGATCACCAGCAAACCGCCAAAGACTTGATCGCGCGTGCTGGGATTTCCGCCAACCGTGTCCGCCTCATCAGCGGCGAGGCGCTCGACATCCTGCCACGGATGAACGAGGCCTCGTACGACCTCATTGTCGTCAATTCAACGGGTAAAGGAACTCTGGAATTGACCCGACACGCCCTGCACCTCGCCCGGGTCGGTGGCATTGTCGCGGTTACGCACGCTCTGACCGGCGGCTCCGTCGCACAACCAACCAAGCGCGACGCGGCCACCGTCGAAATGCGCACGGTGCTGGGTGATTACGCCGTGGACGAGAACATTCGCGCGACCATGGTGCCCGTGGGCGACGGCGTTTTGACCCTCGTCAAGCTCTGAACCGAGCGAAATTAGTTGGTGACTCCGTTGAGTGCCTCGCGCAATGCGACCGCTTCGTCGTCCTTCAACGAGAAAACCAAACGTCCCCCGCCTTCGGCCGGAACCTTGACGATAATGAGATCGCGCTTTTCACGAATCGCTTCCATGGGGCCATCCCCCGTGCGTGGCTTCATGGCGGCCATGGCGGTACTCCTTCGATAAGACGTTACTTCTATTTTAGTCCCCAATTGAGCCCCCACATCACGGCGGCGTCCAATCGGAGTCATCCACTGCCCAGAACCACTGCACCCAAAAGTATTGCCCGACGATTCCGAGCGCGATAGACACAACGGTTGCCTTGCGACTGCGCGCGACGACCCCGGCGAGAGGGAAGAGCGGAGCCAGAAGACGGAACAGGCTCGACTGGGGAAACAGCACAACGACCAAATACATCAGATACGACGCGGACCAGACCAGCGGGACTAATCCAATCCGTCGCGTGGCGGGAAGAACCGCGACCACGACGATTGTCAGCGCTATCCCCGCGATGACCCACGGAGCCGCCTCGGGAAACCACCACTTCGCGGACTCCCACCACCCCGTCCCCCACGTGTGGGGCTCGTCGCCGATGTAGGGACGGCGCCAGGCGAGTTCCGTGTCGAGGTACGCGGTGGGGCGGCCCGTCGTCACCGCGGCAATGACCGGCCAGGCGATCGCCGAGAGTCCCGCGACCGCGGTCAACAGCGCCATCGGAACACGGTCTCGACTCTGTCGCCAGTTCACAATCGCGATCACCAGGAGTGCAAGTGCCAGGGGAACACCCAACGGGCGAGTCAACGCCGCGAGTGGGACAAACAGCGCGACCAGCCACCACCGGCGTTCGACCAAACCCATCAGGGCGACGGCAAGGAACAACATCCCGAGCGACTCGGCATAGCCGACCTGAAAAACAGGAGAGACGGGAGCGAATGCGACAACGGCGACCGCGGATAGAGCGGCCGAGTCACCGAGAAATCGGCGGAACAATCGGTCGGCAACGACGATGAAACCGGCGAAGGCGACGACCGAGACGACGACCGAGACGAGGGCGAACGGCGCGGACGTGAACGCCATGATTCCGCGAACCACAAACGGATAAATCGGCATGAACGCCCACGCGTTTTCACTGACTCGCCCGCTGTCATCGAGTGGCAGTTCGGTCGGATAACCCGCCTCGGCGATGATGCGATACCAGTGTGAATCCCAGATTCGCGAAAAGTCGAGCAAATCCGGTTGCGCCGCGGTCCACGGATTCTCGGGCTGCGCATCGGCGAACCACAGCAGTGTTCCCGTTGAGACAATCCGTGACACCACGATTATCCCGAGCAGTGCGAGCCACCGCGGCACGCTCCCCAGCGAAACGCGGCGGTCTAGTTGGCGTCGAGCCACGCGCGCAAACCCGATTCGCAGGCCTCGATGTCCGAAATCGCCACGCGTTCGTCATCTGCGTGAGCTAGAGAGGGGTCACCAGGCCCAAAATTAACCGCGGGGATGCCCAGTGCGGTAAATCGCGCCACATCCGTCCATCCGAATTTCGGCCCAATCTGTCCGCCCATCGCGGCGATAAATCCCTGGGCCAGGGCGGAATCCGCGCCGGGTCGGGCACCCGCGACGGAGTCGGTCACCACGACGTCGAATTCCGAAAACATTTCGGTGATGGTTCTTTCGGCGTCGGCTTCGGTTGTGGACGGAGCAAAACGGTAGTTGACCTCGACCACACACTCATCGGGGATGACGTTACCTGCGACGCCCCCGCGAATTGCCACGGCGTTGAGCCCCTCGCGATAATCCAAGCCGTCCACGGTGACGGTTTCTGGCTCATAGGCGGCGAGGCGGTCGAGGATCACATGGGCGGCGTGAATGGCATTAGACCCCATCCACGCCCGAGCAGAATGCGCCCGCACTCCTGTCGTAGAAATCAACGCCCGCATCGTGCCATTGCACCCACCTTCGATGATGGCGTTCGAGGGTTCGCCCAGAATCGCGAAGTCCCCCGCCAACAGTTCCGGGTGATTTCGCGCAAGGCGCCCCAAACCGTTAAGCGCGGAGTCGACTTCTTCGAGATCATAGAAAATCCAGGTGACGTCGTGCACCGGCTCGACGAGATCTTTGGCGAGACGCAGGTGAACTGCGACGCCCGCTTTCATGTCGACCGTTCCACGACCCCAGATGTGGTCATCGACGACTCGCGTGGGCAGGTTGTTGTGGACGGGAACCGTATCGATGTGTCCAGCAATCAGCACCCGCTGCGCCCGACCGAGGTTGGTGCGGGCGACCAGGGCGTTCCCGTCACGCAGCACATCCAGGTGGGGGCAGTCGCGCAGAAATCCCTCGATCGCGTCCGCGATGGACTGCTCGTCTCCGGACACCGACTCGATGTCACACAGCGCGCGGGTCAACTGCACCGCGTCGAGAGAACTGTCAAGGTAAGCCACACCGCTAGCGTACAAGGACTACGGTGGAGGGGTGATGGACGAGACACACGCGTGGGGCCACGGACTGGCAACTGTCAGTGCCGACGGAGTGGTCCTCGACACCTGGTTTCCCACGACTCAGCTGGGCGAAGCGCCCGACGATGCGGCCGGCCTGGTCCCCGCCGAACTGGAGACCGCGGCAGGTCTCGATGACCGGCGCGGCGTTGAGTTGGTTCCCGTGACAATCGCCATCGAGTTGGCCGCCCCTCCCGCGTCCACGAGTGACGCCTATCTGCGTCTGCACCTGCTGTCCCACCTGCACGTGCTTCCCAACGGGCTCAATCTGGACGGCATCTACGGCCAACTTCCCGTCGTGGCGTTCACGACAGCCGGACCGATGGCCCCCGACGAATTCACGCGCCGCCGCGTCGAACTCCAGCGCGCCGGGATCAGCATTCTTGCGCTCGACAAGTTCCCGCGCCTCCTCGATTACGTCACCCCGTCCCGCGTGCGAATCACCGATGCGTCGCGCGTTCGCCTCGGCGCTTATCTGTCGGCGGGGACAACCGTGATGCACGAAGGATTCGTCAATTTCAATGCCGGAACCCTCGGAGAATCCATGGTCGAAGGCCGAATCTCGCAGGGCGTGATTGTCGGAAACGGCAGTGACATCGGCGGCGGCGCCTCCATCATGGGGACGCTCTCCGGGGGCGGAACCCTCCGGGTGTCCATTGGGCAGCGGTCTCTGCTCGGAGCGAATTCGGGGCTGGGCATCTCGCTCGGCGACGATTGCATCGTCGAGGCCGGGCTCTATGTGACGGCGGGAACTAAGGTCACGCTGCGCGGAGGCGACACCGACGGTCACATCGTGAAAGCACGTGCGCTGTCGGGACACAGCAACCTGTTGTTCCGTCGCGACTCGACCAACGGAGTCGTGGAAGCGATGTCGCGAGACGGACACGGCGTGTCCCTGAACCCCGCTCTGCACACCTAGCGCGCGGGGAACTTTCGGGCCGGGGGTCCGGTGTACACCTGTTGGGGTCGACCGATGCGCGTCGCCTCATCGTCGCGACCTTCGCGCCAGTGGGCGATCCATCCGGGCAAACGACCGATGGCAAACAGCACCGTGAACATTCGAGTGGGGAAACCCATCGCCTTGTAGATGACGCCGGTGTAGAAGTCAACGTTGGGGTACAACTGGCGTTCCTGAAAGTACGGGTCAGCGAGGGCGATTTGCTCCAGCTCTTTCGCAATGTCGAGAAGCGGATCCGTCACCCCGAGCTGTTCGAGAATCTCGTCCGCGCTCTCTTTCACGAGTCGCGC
>JAULYU010000165.1:0-2201 GCA_032117735.1 Microbacteriaceae bacterium | reverse complement strand
GCCGCGATCGCTCGCCGATTCAGTCGGTTGGTCTACCAACATCAGGACGAGATTCTCGACACAATTCAGGCAGAGACTCGCAAAAACCGACTCAGTGCTTTCGAAGAAGCCGTTGACGCGGCCCAACTCTCGCACTTTTACGGCCGACGTGGTCCGGGGTTCCTCCGGGGAGGACGGCGCCGCGGGGCGATTCCTTTTCTCACGCGCGCCATCGAACACTGTCGACCCATTGGCGTGGTCGGCGTCATCACTCCGTGGAACTACCCCTTCACACTTCCCGCCTCCGACGTGATCCCGGCGCTCATCGCGGGGAACGCTGTCGTCCTTTTGCCGGACGCCGCCACACCTCGCACTGCCGATATCGTCGAGCGACTCTTGCTCGAGGCTGGATTACCCGAGGGTGTGCTGACGGTCATCCACGGCGGAGGCCGTGTCCACGGGGACGACCTTGTCGCCGCGGCAGACTTCATCATGTTCACGGGATCCACCGCGGTCGGTCGTTCGGTCGCCGAAAAGTGCGCGGCGAGGCTCATCGGGTTCTCGGGGGAACTCGGCGGCAAGAACCCGATGTTGGTTCTGAGCGACGCCGACGTGTCCGCTGCGGCACGCGCCGCCGTTCGGGCGTGTTTTTCCAACTCGGGTCAACTCTGCATAAGCATCGAGCGAATCTATGTTGTTGACAGCCTGCACGACAAATTTCTGGAGGCGTTCACCGCACACACCCGGGCGATGACTCTGGGTGACGGGACCGACTGGGAAATCGACATGGGCCCCCTCATCTCGACAACCCACCGCGAGCGCGTCGCTCAACAGGTCGATGACGCGGTGAAACGAGGAGCGACGGTCGTCACGGGAGGCAAGGTCCGGCCCGAGATTGCCCCGAATTTTTACGAGCCGACCATCCTCACGGGAGTAACCGACGAGATGACGCTCGGAGCGGGCGAAACGTTCGGCCCGGTCGTTGCGGTGTACCGCGTCGCCGATGACAACGAGGCGATTCGCCGAGCCAACAATTCCGAGTACGGACTCAACGCCAGCGTCTGGACGCGTCGCGGCGACACCGTGGGGAGCGCGATTCGCGCCGGAACCGTCACGGTCAACGAGGGGTATTCCGCGAGTTGGGCGTCCCACGGAGCCCCGATGGGGGGAATGCGGTCGTCCGGGATGGGTCGACGGCACGGTCGCGACGGAATCATCAAATACACCGAAGCCCAAACCGTTGCGGTGCAACGCGTCGCCGGGATCACACCCGTCGGCGGACAGACCAACCACGCGTATGCCCGCATGCTCAACCAACTACTCGCGATATGGAACCGGATCTCATGAATCGACGAATTACCCTGTCCTCGGCCCGCGTTCTGGTCACGGGAGGGGCGAGCGGGCTCGGCCGACAGCTCGCCATTCAGGCCGCGAGGCGAGGAGCCCGTGTGGTTATTTGGGACCGCGATGCCGATGGGGCACGCCGAGTCCGAGACGAGATTCACGCAACTGACCAGACCGCCGAAGCGTTCACCGTGGACATCACCGACCGCGACGCGGTAGACAAGGCCGCCACCGCGGCCGGTGACGTCGATGTCGTGATTAACAACGCCGGAATTGTCACCGGCGACTGGTTTCTCGACGCAAAACCCGCGAACGTCGAACGAATTTTTCAGGTCAATGTTCTGGCGCTGTACTGGGTCACCCGGGCATTTCTTCGGGGCATGATGAATCGCGACCGCGGCTGCGTCGTTACCGTCGCGAGTGCTGCGGGTTTGGTCGGCGTCGCCCAACAAACCGACTATTCGGCGACCAAATTCGCCGCCGTTGGATTTATGGAATCCTTGCGCGCGGAACTGCGCAGCCTGAAATCCCCCGTCAACGTGCTCACGATCAACCCGTTCTACATCAACACCGGCATGTTCGACGGTGTTCAGAGCCGTTTTCCCGCACTGTTGCCGATTTTGAAAGAAGACATCGTCGCGCGCCAAATCCTCGATGCAATTGAGCGGGGCCGAGCAACTTTAGTTCTGCCACCGTTCGCCCGAGTTCTTCCGCTCGTTCGACTACTGCCCGTCCGCGCCTTCGACCGTGTCGCAGACTTTTTTGGCATCAACAAGACGATGGCACACTTTCGCGGCCGACAATCACGTTCGCGATGAACCCACGAGTTTGGGGGCGAAACGGTCTGCTGTTAGACTCGTGAAGTTGCCCTCGGGCGA
>JAULYU010000164.1:0-6778 GCA_032117735.1 Microbacteriaceae bacterium | reverse complement strand
CCAGCCACGCCGTCTCGATGGTCAGACTCTGGGTGGCGTTGAGGCGTCCTCCGACGCGATTTTTGACCAAACCGTAGAGGGCAAACGACCCGGCGAGAATGAACGCGAACCAGGGGAATTGACCGTACCCGGCGACGAGGATTATCACCGCGACGGCGGCGAACCCCATCGCCACCCACTGTAACGGGCGGAGCTTTTCCCCCAGCACGAGCACGCCCAACAGGATGGTGACGAGCGGGTTGATGAAGTACCCGAGCGAGCCCTCGACGATGTGCCCGGTCAGGTTCGCGATGATGTAGAACTGCCAGTTGATATAGATCAGCACGCCCGCGGCGAGCGTGTACCAGACGAGTTTGGGGTCGCGTAGGAGCGCGAGCGTCGCCCGCAGCTGTTTCGAGAGGGCGAGAATCCCGACACAGAAGACGAGCGACCACAGGATGCGCCAGGACACGATCTCCCAGGAACCCGTGCTGCCGAGCGTGACGAAATACAGCGGCAGGAAACCCCAGAGGAAATAGGAGCCGATACCGGCGGCGACACCACTGGTTTGTTGAGAGGTGCGCACCTCGTCAGCCTAGCGCCGACACACCAACGGCTCCCGCGCAGGGCGCGGGAGCCGTTGAATGACGGGCGTTAGCGCTGGACGATCGCGAGGACGTCCCGAGCCGACAGGACGAGGTATTCCACCCCGCCGTACTTGACTTCGGTTCCGCCGTACTTCGAGTACAGCACGACGTCGCCGACGGCGAGGTCGAGGGGAACACGATTTCCGTTGTCGTCGATGCGGCCGGGGCCGACGGCGACAACTTCGCCCTCCTGTGGCTTTTCTTTGGCCGAGTCGGGAATCACGATTCCCGACGCGGTGACTTGCTCGGCAGCCAGCTGCTGAATGACAATGCGATCTTCGAGCGGTTTGATTGCGACCGACACGGTTGACCTCTTCCTTTGTGGACGATGAATTCGCACGGTAGCGTGCGGTCTCTAGTTTACCGTCACAATTAGCACTCTCCAAACGCGAGTGCCAATTGAGAGGAACTGCGACAATGGAGTTATGGACCGCGCGGACGCCGAACTACTCTTCACGAGTGAGGCGTTGACGCTGCTCGAGACCCTCCCGCCGTTCGACGCGAAGAAAAACGTTGTGCAGGCGGTCTCCTCGCTGCGGGACCGTGGAGTGTCTCCGGAAATGACGCGCGTGGTCCTTCGTCAGCGCCGCCTTCGGTCGCAGGCCGTTGCCAAGTTTGGTGAATTCGCCGCCCGGATGTTTTTCACGGACTCCGGACTGCAACAGGCGACTCGGCTGGATGTCGCCGCACATCACGCCGCCCGTTTTCGCGCACTCGGTGATGTCACCGTCGGCGACCTCGGGTGCGGCATCGGGGGCGACGCGCTTGCCTTCGCCGGGCTCGGGATTCGGGTGGTCGCGGTGGATCGCGACGAGTCGACCGCGGCCATTGCCTCCTACAACCTCGCGCCCTTCGACAACGCCACCGTCGAACGGGCGGACGCCGAGCAGGTCGACCTCACGCGATTCGATGCCCTGTGGTTCGATCCGGCGAGGCGCACGAGCGAAAAACGGCTGTCCGACCCGGCCGACTGGTCACCCTCACTGGACTGGGTGTTCGATGTTGCCGCGCGAGTTCCGAGTGGTATTAAACTGTCCCCCGCGATCGGACACGAATTGCTGCCCGATGACGCGGAAGCACAGTGGGTGGACGATTCAGGGGACACCGTCGAGTGCGTGGTCTGGACCGGCGCGCTCGCCCGCCCGGGAATCCGCCGAAGTGCCCTGGTGCTCGGGGAAACCCCCGTCGAACTCACCGGGACCGAACCCGACGCGGATGTCCAGGTTGGCAACATTGCGACGTACCTGTACGACCCGAGCGGTGCGGTCATCCGCGCCCAACTGCTGGGCGCTCTCGCCCGAAAATTGTCGGCTCACACCATCGCGTCGTCGATCGCCTATCTGTCGGGCGACACCCTCGTCAACACCCCGTTTGCGTCGGCTTTTCGGGTTATCGAATCCCTTCCGCTCGACATCCGCACAATTGCCCAGCACTGCCGCGAGGCGGACATCGGCACCCTCGAAATCAAAAAACGCGGCGTCGACATCGACCCCGCGACGTTTCGGACGAAACTCAAACTAAAGGGCTCGAAATCGGCGACCCTGTTCCTCACGCGGGCGGGTGACGGTCGAACGGCGATCATCGCCGAACGAATTCGCTAGACCCGAATCGTCTGCACGGGCATCGTCGAATCAACCGCAAAGTCGAGGTCGGACGGTGCAATCCCCCGTTCGACGAGGTGCGCCCCGAGTGCTGCGATCATGGCGCCGTTGTCGGTGCACAACGCGAGCGGTGGAACTCGCAGTTCGATCCCGTGTTCGGCGCACCGCTCGGCCGTGAGAGCGCGAATGCGCGCGTTCGCGGCGACCCCTCCGCCCAACAACAACCGTGGGACGTTGTGCTCAAGGCATGCGTCTACGGCCTTGCGCGTCAACACATCGGCGACGGACTCCCGGAAACTCGCGGCGACATCCGCGATGGACACGTCGTTCGTTGTTTCCACGTACCGGGCGACCGCGGTCTTGAGGCCGGAGAACGAAAAGTCGTAGCGGTGGTGAACGAGGTCTTTGGGCAGAGTCAGTCCGCGCGGAAAACGAATCGCGGCCGGGTCACCGTCGACCGCGACGCGATCGATGTGGGGGCCGCCGGGATAAGGCAACCCGAGCAGGCGGGCAACCTTGTCGAACGCTTCGCCCGCCGCGTCGTCGATTGTTTCCCCGAGCAGTTCGACGTCGGTCGCAAGGTCACGCACGAGCAATAGGGACGTGTGTCCCCCGCTGACGAGCAGGGCCACCGTGGGAAGTTCGATGCTCTGACCGTCCTCACGCAAAACATCGGCGCCGACGTGCCCGACCAGGTGATTGACGCCGTAGAGCGGTTTTCCGAGTGCCACGGCGAGCGCTTTGGCGGCCCCGACACCGACCATGAGCGCCCCCGCGAGCCCCGGCCCCGCCGCGACGGCGATTGCGTCGAGATCCCGCAGTCGAATGTTGGCCTCGCGAAGGGCGGCCTCGATGGTCCCCCGCAATGCTTCGAGATGCGCGCGCGCCGCAATCTCGGGCACGACACCACCGAACACCGCGTGCTGATCCATGCTCGAGGCGATGACGTTCGCCAACAGGGTGTTTCCGCGCACGATTCCGACGCCGGTCTCGTCACAGCTTGACTCGATGCCGAGCACCAACGGTTCGTTCACGAGGTGACCTCCCGTCGCATGACGAGCGCGTCAACACCGGCCGGCTGGTAGTACCCCGGTCGGGTGGCAATTGCGTGAAATCCTCGGGACACGTACAACGATTGCGCCGCCTCGTTATCCGCCCGGACTTCGAGCATGATGGCATCGGGCTGTCGGGCTTCGCACCAGACAATGAGTTCATCGAGCAAAGACGACCCGACGCCCTTCCCGCGATATTCCTCGATCACGGCGATGTTGTGGACATCGGCAACATCGTTCCCCGGAAGGTGGTGAGCGATTGCATAGCCGACAATCGATTCGTCGGATTCCATCACGAGAAACCAGGCATAAGGGCTACGAAGGTCGTCCTCCAGTTTCACGCGGGGCCACGCGTCATCGGGAAAGATTTTGCGCTCCAGTGCTTCGATCGTGTCGAGGTCGTCCGGGATCGCGCGCCTGGGGGTCATCCCGACACCCTCTTCGGTCCGTTGCCCGGAGTCGCGTCCGGGGCCCGAAGGTACAGCGGCGTCAGCGACGTCAGATCGTCGCCCCGTTCAATTCGATTGAGCGCGGCCGTCGCCAACAGTGCGGCGGAAATCGTGGTGGCACGGACTTCGGGGAATTCGCGCAGATCGACGTCGACCGCGAGCGTGCCCTCGGTGGTGAGGCTCGGACCATTAACCGCAACCCCGTCGCGATACGCGGTCCAGGCCAGTTCGCGGCGACGAACGTCCGTCACCACGGTGCACGCGCTGTGCCCGACGGCGACCGCGTCGTGACTCGGCACTCCGTAAATCGGTATGTCACGCCCGAGAGCGAACGTAATCCCCGCGGCGATTCCCACCCGCAACCCGGTGAACGGCCCGGGGCCGAGACCGACCACAACCGCCGAGACCGCGTCGGGTGTGACTCCGACGTCCACCAGCACGCGCTCGATGAACACACCGATGTGTTCGGCGTGACTGCGGGTGTCGTCGGTCGCCGCCTCGGCGACGATTCCGTCCCCGACCAGCGCGACACTCGTGGCCGCGGAGGTGTCGATGGCGAGAATCACGCGGAATCCCTCCGTCCAATCGCCGCCGCCAGTTCGTCGCCGCGAGGACCGCATGCGTGAAGCGTGACGGTTCGCGTTTCGTCATCCGCCGAATGCGACCGTTCAATCACGATCTCGAGCCACTCGTCGACCACCGCCTCGAGCATTCCCCGTCCCCACTCCACCACAGAGATCGACCGGTCCCAATCGATGTCGAGATCCGCCAGTTCACCGGCGTTCGCCAGACGATACGCGTCGACGTGGACAAACGGCACGCCGTCCGCACGCGGATGGGTTCGCGCGACGACGAAGGTGGGGCTTGTCACCGTTCCCCGAACCGCCAACTCACGCCCGAGCCCGCGGCTGAACGTCGTCTTTCCCGCGCCCAGTTCACCCGTCAGACACAGGACATCCCCCGCCCGCAACAACCGCGCGATGCGAGCACCGAAGGCATCCATGTCGTCCGCCGTGGGAATCGCAATCACGGTTGCTCGAATCGTGCGACTCGACCGCCAATGCCCGTCGCGATGTCGTAGGTAATCGTGTTTGCCCACTCGGCCCACTCCGCGACGCTCGGGGCCCCGGTCTCGGGGTCTCCCCACAGCACGACCACATCGCCCTCGGCAACGACGTCATCGCCCACGTCGACCACGATCTGGTCCATAGCGATGGTTCCGACCACCGGATAGCGCTGTCCGTTAATCTGGACCGAGGCGCGACCCGTCGCTGCGCGCGGAACGCCGTCGGCGTACCCGGCGGGCACGAGCGCAACGGTCGTTTCCGCCGACGCGACCCAGCGGAAGTTATACGAGACGCCATCACCCGGTTGCAGGCGCTTCACGTTGATCACCGACGACTCGAACCGCATCGCGGGCGTCAGTCCGAGGTGAGCGTGGTCGGGGGTGGGTTCGAGTCCGTAGGCGGCAATTCCGAATCGAACCATCGTGAACCGCAGCGACGGATGGTCGATAGCCGCGGCGGACGCGGCGAGGTGCTGGTGGGTCGGGGTAACCCCGTGAGCCGCGAGGAGTCCCTGTGCGTGAATAAAACGTTCGGCCTGGCCGAGGTCGCCTTCGCGCGACGTACCCGACACGTGGGACATGAGCCCGTTGATAACGAGGAGTCCTTCGTCGTGCAACCTCGCGGCGACAGTCAGGAATTCGTCCAGGTTGTCGCGACCGACGCCGTTACGGCCCAGGCCGGTGTCGACCTTGAGATGGACGGATGCCCCGCCCGCCTCGGCGACGCGCCGTAGCTGGTTCATCGTGGACACTCCGATTGAGACGTTCGCCCCGACCGCGGCAGCGAAGTCGAAATCAACCGCGTGGAGCCACGCAAGTATTGGCGCATCAATTCCGGCAGCGCGAAGCGATAGCGCTTCGTCGATATCAGCAACACCGATCCAGCTCGCGCCGCCCGCCAGTGCCGCGCGCGCCGCCAATTCCGCTCCGTGCCCGTATCCGTTCGCTTTGACCACGACCATGGTGTCCCGTGCCGGCGCGAGTTGCCGCAGGCGCTCGACGTTCGCGGTGATCGCGGACCCGGAAACGTATAACCGTCGAAGCGGGGTGCTCATCGTTCTTCCGCAATCACACTGGCGGTCGCCACGCCCGCGTCGTGACTGAGGGACAGATGAAGGGTCAATCCCAATAGATCGAGGTGCGCCGCGGTGTCGCCCGTGACGACAAACGTCGGGCGCCCGTCACCGCGTGAAACCTCGATGTCGGTCCACGAGACACCTTCGCTGCCGCCGAGCGCCTTGATCAGGGCCTCTTTCGCCGCAAATCGCGCCGCGAGCGACTCGATGGGCATTTCCCGTTCGCTCGGCGCAAACAACCGGTCTCGAAGTTCCGGGGTGCGCGCGAGCGTGGACGCGAATCGAGCGATGTCGACAACATCGATTCCGTGCCCGGCGATCGCCATCGGTTATTCCACCGTGACGGATTTAGCCAGGTTGCGGGGTTGGTCGACATCGAGGCCCTTGGCGGCGGCGAGTTCCATGGCGAAAATGTGCAACGGCACGACGGCCAGAATCGGTTCGATGAAACTGGATGCGAGCGGGATAGTGATGACCTCGTCCGCGTAGGGCAAGACCGCCGCGTCTCCCTGCTCGGCGATCGCAATCACCCGCGCACCGCGCGCCCGAATCTCTTGAATGTTCGACACGACCTTGGCGTGCAGCGATTTGGGGTCGCGCGGACTCGGGACAATCACGAAAACAACCTGGCCCGGCTCAATCAAGGCAATCGGTCCGTGCTTGAGCTCGCCCGCGGCGAAACCCTCGGCGTGGATGTAGGCGAGTTCCTTCATCTTGAGGGCACCCTCCAACGCGATGGGATATCCGACGTGGCGACCGAGCAACAGGATTGCCTGGGTGTCCGACATCCATTTCGCGAGGGTCTGCAGCCGTTCGCCGTGTTTCAGAACCGACTCGATCATCGCCGGCGTGGCCTCGAGGTCGCGGACAATGGCGGCGAGCGCCGCTCTGTCGCCCTTGCCGTTGGC
>JAULYU010000163.1:0-4709 GCA_032117735.1 Microbacteriaceae bacterium | reverse complement strand
ACCATCGGTGGGCGCGGATCGAACGGTACCGAGTTTCGGTTGACCGTGATTCCGGCGTCATGGAGGAGGTCTTGCGCCTCCATTCCGTTCACGGTCGAATTGCGGAGGTCGACGAGGACCAGGTGAACGTCGGTTCCACCGGTGAGCACGCCAACACCAGCCGAGGTCGCATCGGCAGCGGTGAGACGCTCCGCGAGGATCTGCGCCCCGCGAATAGTGCGCTCTTGGCGTTCTTTGAAGTCCGCCGTAGCAGCGAGCTTGAACGCCGTCGCTTTTCCCGCAATCACATGCATGAGAGGTCCGCCCTGCTGACCGGGGAAAACGGCCGAGTTCAATTTCTTGCCCAGTTCTTCGTCACGCGACAGAATGAGACCCGATCGCGGTCCCGCAAGCGTCTTGTGCACGGTGGTCGACACCACATCGGCGTACGGGACCGGGTTGGGGTGTACCCCTGCCGCGACGAGCCCGGCGAAGTGCGCCATGTCGACCCAGAGCTTGGCGCCGACCTCATCCGCTATGTCGCGGAAGGCGGCGAAGTCGAGGTGGCGCGAGTAGGCGCTCCAGCCGGCGATGAGGACCTGCGGCTTGTGTTCCAGCGCCAAGTCGCGAACGACGTTCATGTCGACGAGGAACGTTTCGGGGTCGAGCCCATAGGCGACCGCGTTGTACAAGCGGCCCGAGAAGTTGAGTTTCATGCCGTGCGTGAGGTGACCGCCGTGCGCGAGTTCAAGCCCGAGGATTGTGTCGCCCTTGGTGGCGATGGCGTGTAGGACGGCCGCATTCGCGGTCGCACCGGAGTGCGGCTGGACGTTGGCATAGGCAGCACCAAACAACGACTTTGCACGCTCAATCGCGAGTGACTCGGCAATGTCAACGAATTCACAGCCACCGTAATAACGCTTGCCGGGATATCCCTCGGCGTACTTGTTCGTGAGGACCGAACCCTGCGTCTGCAGGATCGAGCGGGCCACGAAGTTCTCGGACGCAATCATCTCGAGATAGTCCTGCTGTCGACCGAGTTCGAGTTTCAAAACCTCGGCGATCTCGGGGTCAACCTCGGACAGTGGGGCGTTGAAGGTGTGGCGGTCGTTCACGGGACTCCTCGCTCGGTTGTCGAAACTGCTCTCATTCTAGTTTGCGGCGCGGCGTTCTCGCCGACGAACGGCGAGCGTAACAACGGCCGCGAACAGAACAATCGCCCCGCCCACAAAGGGAAGGATTCCCACCCCGAACGGGATGATCAACAGCCCACCCACGAGTGACCCACCCCCGATTCCGAGGTTCCACGCGGTTGTCCGCAGTGCGCCGGCGAGGTCACGCAGACGCGGCGACGCAACCTCCATCACGAGTTGTCCGTAGAGCGGATCCACAATCGAAAAACCCATGCTCCACAGCGCGATTCCGACCGCGACCAGGACCGGGTCACCCGCCACCAAGTTCACCGCGGCCAGAGTTGCGCCCATGTAGCTGACCGCCCAGACGAGGTTGCGCGAGATTTTCTCGGGGCGCCGTCCAAGCCAGGCGGCGATGAAGATTCCGAGAACTCCGCCGAGTCCGTAGGCCGCGAGCGGGACGCTCACATTCACTCGGTCAAAACCCGCCACCTCGATGAGGTACGGCGCGACGTACGGGTAAAAGACGTTGCTCCCCGCGACAACGAGAAACACCACGAGAATCGTGAGCCCGACGAGAGGGAAGGTGGGGTCCTTCCAGGGGCGTAAGGAGTGCGGGTTGTCGTCATCGTGCGCGTTCGGCACGTGCTGCAGGAACACCGCGAGCATCACCGCGGTGATGAGCGTCACGACAATCATGATGACGAACGCGAACCGCCAGTTCGCAACGGCCGAGAGTGCGGTTCCGAGGGGCAACCCGACGATAAACGCGAGGTTGGCTCCGGCACTGATGAACAAAAACCCGCGCGAGCGCTGGTGGGCCGGCAGCAGGGTGGTGATGTACCCCGTCGCGATCATCCAAAACATTCCGTTGCCAACTCCACCGACGACGCGGGAGACCGCCAGCATCGGGTACGCAACCGCGGTGGCCGCCAACACATTCGACACGATGAACAGCACAACCGCGATGACGAGAAGATTCTTCCGCGGGAATCGACGAGTCAGGAACGACATCGGAACCGCGGTGAGGACCACCGTGCCGGCCCAGATCGTGACGAGGAAACCCACCTGCGAGGTCGACACGCCGAGGTCGTCCACCATCGACGGCAACAATCCGGTGGGAAGAAACTCCGAGGTGACAAGCGAGAATACGGCGAATCCGAATGTCATCATTGCTATCCACGGGAAACGAGTAGACGTCGTATCGGAATTCTTCATGAGCGGAGTCAGTCTAGGGCTCAACGGCCTGCGGCGATGCCGTCCAGTTGTGCTCGGCCCGCGTTGACCGCTCGAAGAGCACCCAGAATCGAGATGAGGTCGACCACCTCCTGGAGAGCAGCTCCGACGATGGCGGGAAGCCACCCGAAGGAGGCGAGAACCATGAGTACGAGCGAGAATCCGATACCGAGCCAGATTGACTGCAGCGCGATCGCAACGGTGCGTTGTCCGATCGAAACCGCGCGCGCAACCCGCGAAACGTCATCGAGCAGAATGACGATGTCCGCGCTTTCGGCGGCCGAGGTCGACCCTTTCGCCCCCATCGCGATTCCCACGTCTGACACCGCGAGCACGGGCGCGTCATTGACGCCGTCCCCCACCATGATGACCGGTCGAGGCGTGGCGTCCCGCACGGCGGCGACCTTGTCTTCGGGCAGACACTCGGCTCGGACGTCGTCGATTCCGAGTTCCCGCCCGACGTGTTCGGCAACCGGCTGAATGTCGCCCGTGAGCATCATGACCTTGTGCACTCCCAGTTTCCGCAGTGCCGCGAGTGTCGCAGCCGCGTCCGAGCGAATTTCATCCCGCAGGATGACCGAGCCGGCAAACACCCCATCGACCGCAACATAAATTGCCGCCTCACCCGGTTCCAGGTCGAGCGGTGGGACTCCCGTAGCGATCGCGGCGACGTGTTTGGGTTTACCGACAAACACGACCGTCCCGCCAATCGTCGCCTGTACCCCGTAGGTCGCTACCTCGCGGGCATCGGTGACATCGCGAAGGGGAAGCCCGCGTTCCGCGACGGCGTTTCGCAGCGCTCCAGCGAACACGTGCGACGAATACTGCTCGGCGGATCCGACCACAATCAGCAACTCGTCGGGTGTCATGGTGACGGGTTGGACGCCCACCACCCGAGGCATTCCGTGAGTCAGAGTTCCAGTTTTATCCATCGCTACTGTCTTCGCGCGAGCGAGTCGTTCCAACGTGCCGGCGTTCTTGATGACAATTCCGGATTGGGCGGCGCTCGACATCCCCGCCATGAACGCCACGGGCGCCCCGATCAACAGCGGACAGGGGGTGGCGACAACAAGAACTTCGGCAAACCGGGTCGAATCGCCGCTGAGCCACCAGGCGATCCCCGCGATGGCATAGGCGACCAGAGTGAAGGGCACGGCGTAACGATCCGCCAGGCGAACGAGTGGCGCTTTGGATCCCTTGGCCTCACGAACGAGTTCCACGATGCGCTGGAACTGGCTATCCGCCGCCCGCGCGCTCGCCACGATATGAATCGCACCTGAACCATTGATGGACCCCGACATGACCGAGTCGCCTGTGCCCTTTTCCGAGGGAAGACTCTCGCCCGTCAGCGATGACTCATCAAACGATCCGGCCTCACTCGACAGGGTGGCATCAACCGGCACGACTTCACTGGGTCGAACCACGAGTCGGTCACCGACCACCACCGAGTCGACGGGAACGTCCTCAATCGAACCATCCGTTGCGAGTCGATGAGCGACCTGCGGCACGTGTTCCAGAATCGAACTGAGTTCACGCTCGGCCCGCCCCTCGGCGTAATCCTCGAGGGCCTCGCCGCCCGTCAGCATTAACACGATGACCAAACTCGCCCAGTACTCGCTCACCGCGACCGTCGCCACGATTGCGGTGACGGCGAGGACATCCAGCCCGATTTGGCCCGCGAGCAACGCCCGCACCATCCCCCAGGCCTTCGTGACGGCAATAGCCAGTGCGAAAGCCGAGACCGCAAATTGGGCCGCGAATTCCCACGGCGCGGACTCGAGTCCCCACCCCGCGAGCGCCACGAGCAACGCGATTCCGACGAGCGGATAGCGTCGAACGAGCGACAGCACTTTCACGAGGTTACTGCGAGAGACGGGCCTGCAGGTTGGCATCTAGCGTCGCCAGGAAGTCCTCGGTCGTCTCCCACTTCTGGTCGGGTCCGACCAGAACCGCAAGGTCTTTCGTCATGTGCCCCGCCTCGACCGACGCAACCACAACTTCTTCAAGAGTGACCGCGAAATCGATGAGCGCCTGGTTTCCGTCGAGCTTTCCGCGGTGCTGGAGGCCGCGGGTCCACGCGTAAATCGACGCGATCGGGTTGGTCGACGTTGGCTTACCCTGCTGGTGGTCGCGGTAGTGGCGCGTCACCGTGCCGTGTGCGGCCTCGGCTTCGACGATTTTTCCATCGGGGGTCGTCAACACCGAGGTCATGAGCCCGAGGGAGCCGAACCCCTGTGCCACCGTGTCCGATTGGACGTCACCGTCGTAGTTCTTGGTCGCCCAGACGTATCCGCCCTCCCACTTCATCGCGCTCGCGACCATGTCGTCGATGAGTCGGTGCTCGTAGGTAATACCGAGGGC
>JAULYU010000162.1:0-2594 GCA_032117735.1 Microbacteriaceae bacterium | reverse complement strand
CCGGCGGCAATTCCCAGCGGAAGTGTGAACAGCGCGGTGACCGAGATGACCAAGAGCGATCCTAGGATCGCGGGCCGAGCACCTGCATCTTCGGGGGCCGAGGACGGAAACTCGGTGAACATCCTCAAGTCGAGTCGCGGCGCTCCGTCAATCCATGTGGTCACGATGAGAGTCAAAAGGAAAACGAAAGCGAAAAAGACGCTGAACCACAAGACGAACAAAAAGATAATCGAGAGCGGGCCGGAGTCGCCGCCGCGGACTCGACCGCGCAATGACTTCGATTGGGAAAGTGATGTCATCGGCCTAGTACGCCTCTCGGAATCGACGAACGAGTGCGATGGAAATCCAGTTCATTAAGAGTGTGATGGCGAACAACAACAAGCCCACCGCGTAGAGCGTGTCGTATTCGAGGGACCCGACTCGGCTGTCGCCGAGGGCGGCGTTTGCGATAAAGCCAGTCATCGTCTGACCTTGTTCGAGCGGATTGCCGACGATTCGAGCCTGCTGGCCTGCGGCGATTGCGACAATCATGGTTTCGCCAACAGCACGGGAAACCCCGAGAACAACCGCGGCGATAATCCCGGAGAGCGCCGCGGGAAACACAACGCGAATGGTGGTCTGCATTTTGTTGGCGCCGAGAGCCGCCGAGCCCTGGCGCATCGCTTGCGGGACGGCGCTCATGGCGTCTTCGCTGATGGACGCGATGGTGGGAATAATCATGACGCCCATCACGACACCGGCCGAGAGGACGCTGAACGCTTCGGTGGGGAGTTGCAGCCACTCGCGGAAGACGACGGTCTGCACAAAAATGAGGGCGAAGTAGCCGTAGACGACGGTGGGAATACCGGCAAGGACTTCGAGGATCGGCTTGAGAACCCGACGCGTCCGCGGGTGCGCGTATTCCGAGAGGTAAATTGCGGCACCGAGGCCGAACGGAACCGCGACGGACAGTGCGATCACAGTGGTCCAGGCGGTCGCGGAGACGAGGGGGAGCACACCGAACGATGAGTCGGCAAACCGGGGCGCCCAGCGATCTCCGAATAAGAAGTCGAAGACAGGGACCTGCGAGAAGAACCCGATCGACGGAATCGCGAGGGCGATGAGAATCGCCGCGGTGATCAGAACCGTAACCAGAGAGGCGATGCGGAACGCGCCGAGCACGACTCTTTCACCGTGTCGCGGGGTCTTACGAAGAGCCGTCAACCCCGGCTTACCAGTCGCGAAGGACTGTTGGGCCGGGGTTGACGTTGTGCTCATGTGTTTTTTGCTACTTAGCCGATTGCGGCGAGCGCGTCAACGGCAACCGTTGTCTGCTCGTCGGTCAGCGGGATGAACGTGGCGAGCGATGCAACCTCGGCCTGGTTGGCGATGTAGAAGTCAACGAACGACTTGACCTGTGCCTTCTCGCTGTATGACGCGTTGCTCACGTAGATGAAGAGCGGGCGGCCGAGAGGCGTGTAAGCGCCACTCTGAACGGTCTCCAGCGATGCGCTCACGCAGCCTTCGCCACCGTCAACATCAACGGCACGAATGAGGTCGGCGTTTTCGGTGACATACGAAAGTCCGAAGAAGCCGAGGCCACCTTCAGCGCCCGAGATGCCCTGAACGAGAACGTTGTCGTCTTCCGAGGGGCTGTAGTCGGTGCGAATCGCGCCTTCTTCACCGTTGATTTCGTCGGTGAAGTAGTCGAACGTGCCCGAGTCAGTTCCGGGTCCGAAGAGTGCGAGCTCGACATCGGGGAAGGACGAGTCGACCTGGTTCCACGACGTGATCGTGCCTTCGGCGTCGGGGCCCCAGATGGTGTTGAGCTGCTCGACCGTGAGGCACTGAGCGAACGTGTTTCCGACGGGGACGACGACGGCGAGACCGTCATTCGCAACTACCAGTTCGGTGAACTCGATGCCGGCTTCGGCACAGATTGCGGCTTCTTCGTCCTTGATGGGGCGCGAGGCGTCCGAAATGTCGGTTTCACCGGCACAGAACTTTTCGAAACCGCCACCGGTTCCGGAGGTGGCAACGGTCACGTTGACGTTGGCGTCGACGTCACGGAAGAGCGTGGCTGCTGCTTCCGAGAGCGGGGCGACGGTCGATGATCCATCGATAACGACGTTGGTGGCTTCGACATTCTGGCCACCACAACCGGTCAGTACGAGTGCCGCGACTGCCGCGGTAGCGGCGAATCCAGCGAGCGAAATTGTTTTCACAATTTTCCTTTCAGAGCGAGAGTGTTGGAGGTTACCAACAGCTCTCAGTGAACGCTGTTGCGGTGAACGGGAGGTGAACGGACTACAAATCTGAAGTGACACTTTCGCTCCGCCTCCAGGATTCGAACCTAGACCGAACATCTCCAAAGGATGCCGTGCTGCCATTACACTAAGGCGGACCGCCCCGAAGGGCAATCCCATTCTGCCCGAATTTTGTGGCGCGCACGGCGCTTTGCGGGGGGAGTCCGAGTCCAAGTGCCAGAATGGTGTCATGACCGATGCCCTTCTCGCCGTGGTGATTCTCGCCGCTGGTGAGGGAACGCGGATGAAGTCTTCTGTCGCGAAGGTGTTGCACCCCATCGCGGGGGTTCCGATGATTGGGCACGTGCT